>DATFPS010000343.1:0-2328 GCA_035264705.1 Nitrososphaeraceae archaeon
ATTCTTAGAAGCGAGGCGAACATCTTCAGATTTTATGGTCTTTCTACCAGCATGAACAGACAAATCTACAGCCTGTCGCGCTATTCTATCTGCAATGTCTTCTAGAATCTTTCGAAGCTCATCTGCTGCTTCATCGCTTACCCTCTCTGCGCCCGATTTTTTTATCAAACGATACATAGTAGCTAGACCAAATTCAGGACTTGTTGACATATAATATTATATTGAAAGACAATTGTCAATAAATAATCCTTCCTCTTATTATAGCACAAGTATATTCAATTAACAAGAACAAAATGATAACATATACTATAGAGTTATCAGGTTAGCCCTAAAAATTAAAGCATCATGTAAATCAGAAGAATTAGCGTAGCTCTATGCTCTTGATGTTACGGACTTTTGGTCATTAATGCCAAAATAGAAACAAATCCTTCAACTATTATACGGGGTTAGATTCTTAAACAGTTATGATAGTATCAAACTGCTGACATGACTAAAATAGATAAATTGTTTAATTAATTCTGCCTTTCAAGACTTATTTTATGTCATGAGTTATATTATAATAAAAAGAATTCTCAAGAAATTGTGGGAGACACTAAATTAAACACATCCGAAACGTCTCATCACAAGACGCTAATCTATATATCTGATAGCGATTCAGACTCGTAGAAAAATGTTTCAACTAGAATGGTCGATAGTTCCATGGATAAAATCAATTAGACTGAAAAATTACATCACGATAAAAGTTGGAGACGCGGAAAGGCACCAATAAGAAATCATCAATTGGTTTGATATAATGTTTTTAAGCTATTTATAATGGATTTGATCAAATGTTAGAAATGACTTTCGACGAATTAATATTATATTTACATAATTTTGTAATAATATATAATTATGGCATAATACAAGGAAGGCCTTATTAGATGTCAAAAATATTTGTATCGTGTTGGGTAGGCTATTATGACCGAACAGATGGGACGATCGATTAAGATGAGGTCTCTTTTCTCTGAATACGATAAAGTTCAGAATCCTATAATCTCTAACTTTATATCCTCACTTCCAGACAGTTTCACTTCTGCTGTTAAAATGTTGCTTTCATCATCTTCTAGCGTTACGATTGAGAATGGTTCTGTCCTAGAAAACAGGCTGAAATTAAGGAAATACATAGAAGAATTCCATTTTGAAGCAAAGACTAATACTGCCAAAGTGAGCGATCGATGCGATTTGTTATCTGATCCGGCTACTGAAATTGTTTCTTCAATCCATCAGCCTAATCTATTTCCATATGGTGGTGTATTCAAAAAGATAGTTTTATCTCAGAATATTAAGAGGGCAATAGAAGAACAAAATAGTGAAAAAAAAATCATTGATTTATTTTTAATTGTAGATCATGATTTTATGGACGATGAATGGATCCGTGTTGCGCAACTCCCTAGTATGCATCACTCTGACGGAATACTCGAACTCCGTTTGCCTATTAATAATTCAAATAGATGGCGAATCGTATCCCAAATGCCTTTACCTAACCATACGCTACTTCACTACTGGCGAAGACAGATAAATTCATGGATAAGAACTTCAATATCAGGATCCAAGAATAGAGATAAAACAACACTGATCAATAATCTTGAGGATTTTTGGCAAGAGGTAGAAAGTGCATATGCTAAGGCGAAAACGTATTCAGATTTTAATTCGTTCTTGATGTCTCAAATAGTAAACAATGTATGGAAATATGATACATTGTTTGTTAGGCTCTCTAAATTATCTTCGGTTTTTAAAGAAGGTTTCAAATACCTAATTTCTAATTTCAAGAGCTATTCAGATTGCCTTAGAAAAGCCGAGACTGCTTTTTTGCGTCATGGCGTACTAACTGGTGTCAGTTCTACCTCATATCTATATGCTCCCTTATGGATACATTGCAAATGCGGCAGTAAGGCTTCTGCAAAACTCAAAAGAGTTGGAGAGCAACTAGAACTTTATGGCATGTGTATGTCATGCAAAAAGGATCTTCACCTAAACATTGGCAATAAGACTCGACTTGATCTATCAGAGGAAATTGTCAGTAATCTTTCTCCTAGAGCAATTCCAATACTATTACTTCTTTGTAGAGATCTCAGAATTACCAACCTTGTTTCTGGTACTGGTGGCAGTATGGGATATACTATAGTAGCCAGCATGGTGTTTAATGAACTAGGTATAGACATGCCACATGTTGTACTTTGGCCTTCTAATGATGTCTACACTGGCATCGGTCAATCTGAAGCGATGAGTGTTTTAAAATTAGGAGATCAGTCTCAGATATCGAGATATCTAGAGGAACTTAAAATCCGA
>DATFPS010000344.1:0-4949 GCA_035264705.1 Nitrososphaeraceae archaeon
AGATTAAAGAACAGTACATAGAAGGAGGAATTAATACAATACCATATATCTTTATTATTGCAGGTGCCGTAGTCATTGGACTTGGAGGATATTTATTTTATAAAAATTACAAAAAGAGCACATCGAAGTTTGCTTGATGATCATTATTGTTGTTAAAAGATGAGAAAAGAAGTGAACAAAAGAATTCTAATAGTTATCCACCTTCTATAAAGAAATAGATTTTATTATATGCGCTATTGTTTCTTATATCCTTTGTAGAAATATTTAGTTGTATCTAATATGGACATGCAAGAAGAACTATCATAACAGCGAAAAGCAAGCTCAAAATTGTATTGTTGCTTACATCATCGTTTATTGCTGTAGAAGTTATTAATTGATTAGATCATTTCCTTAATCAAACGTCTATGACAGTATCGCTCATCAGGACAGAAGCAAAGTAAGGTTACATGCTTCGTATCAGAATTAGCATACTCCTTTGCTAGCGAGCTCATTAATTCCTGAGCCTTTTCGCGTTCCATCATTAACTTTCTAAACGCTTCTTCATATCCTCTCCATTCTTCTTCAGTCCATTTGTGTGATTTTATGGTTTTCTTGTATTTATCAAATAAGGCAACATCGGGTGCTATCTCTGGATGTAAACAATAGTAGCGTTCGAGTAGCAATCTTACTAAAGATAATTATATATTATTTTATCATCACAATAATCACTCCCATGGAGTATTTAAGACAATGAGAAAACTATCGAATTACTTATATTAGAAACTGTTACTTTTAACACATCTGCAGAGTTAATAAGTCCTATGAAGGGCTTCTCTTCCTCCACTGGCTGCGCAGATATCAGCCAGTGACACTACTGATGTTACCACTAAGGGGAATGCTATAACAAAGTTGGCCTCCTTTTCAGTACTCGCATTTATAGAGAATAATATAAGATGATGCGCATAAATAAAACTATTAGATTAATATTCATTTCGATACTATATGGTTTCATCTTAAGCTATAAAATTTTTAGCCTAATTCCTGATAAGGAGTTGATAGAAGGTATCATATGAAATCAGACACTAAAAAATGGTATCAGAGATCAATAAAATGAAGTCTTAAAATATGATGTTAAGTCTTATAAAGCTAAATCATTATAGTATATAGAAATAATAACATTGAAAATCACAGAGGAAAAAAAGAAGCGGGTTACCGATCTTTACTATAATCAGGGAAAGACAACGCGCGAAATCGCAGAGATAGAAAGAATGTCAATTCGCGATATTTCTGCTATTAGAAAAGAAGAAGAAGCTAGACGACAGGAGAATGAAGATCAAGAGGTCTCTTCTAAAGCCTACAAGCTCTTTGCAGAAAAGAAGAGTCCAGTAGAGGCAGCAGTTGCATTAAACCTAAGAGAGCCAGAAGTAACCAAATTGTATAGAGAGTATTTAAAGCTACAGGGATCACACAAACTCAATTTAATTTATGAAGAGATCGGAGAGCACAATATTAAGGATTTCGTAGGATTCTACAATCGCGCTAAGGAAAGAGGAATGCATCGGATGCATATGGTTAAAGCTCTTGCAATTGCTGATAAGGAATTACCATATTTAGAGGAAAAATTGGAATTGCTTAAAATTGAGAACAATAATTTGGAATCTAAAAAACAGCAATCGAATAACGAATTGCATAACTTGAACGATGAAATAGCAAGCTCCAAGGAACTACTGGAATCCTATACCATCTCTTGTAAGCGCAAACGACAAGAGTCAGAAAGTCTCAATAATGAAAAATCAAGATTAGAGGATATTGTAACCTGCTTTAAGAGCAATAATGAAGAAGATCTTAAAATTAAAATTAGAAGTACTGTTGAAGAAATGTTGAAAGATGTTCTAATAGATGGTAAAGTACTTCTGCATAAAGCTCTTTTCTCTATAATTGAAACCTTGCGAAATGAGAATAATACTAAAAATCATCGTATTTCTTATTTAGCAAAGAAGGCAATAACAATAGATCATTACAGAGATTACAAATACGTATCATCGACATCTACATCATCATATGGAGAACAACAAGAATTAGCACAGTTTTTTGAAGATTACAAAGATACAATACTAGAAGACGCTGAAAAGATTTACAATCGTATGAAGAAAGATGTAACAGATACCATTATCGATAATACTGCATATAAAATGATGTCATTGCCAGTACCATCTAACATGCCAACACCACTACCATCACCTATTCAGAGTTATACCTATACAAAAGAAGATCCAAAAGTTCATGATAACGATGATAATAATGATGACGATAATAAATAGAATATCGCTGATTGATTATAGATCAACAGTTTCATTATGATAACCTGATGCTACCGCCGCAACATTCTGTACTTATCCTAGTACAGATATTGTGTTGTGGTAGGTACTCATGATTGTCATTTTGAAAGTTAAAGAAATAGAGTTTCTATATTCTATTAATAGCATGCCTGCAGAATGCCTTGGAGTTCTTGCAGGAACAATGGTTACAGGAATTATTTTCTTTCATCATTATTATTGTGCTATTAATGATTGCTATGGGCTCTGTTAACTTAAGAATATCACCTCATTTTGAATAGATTATAATGAATATTAGCAAATTGCTATAAGGTTTACAGTATATGTATATCTAGGAGCAACTCTGTCTTTACAAGTAGCAAAAATTAGAGAAATACCAATACGTTTACATTTTACATTAATTATTGTCTTTTTCCTTGTAACTTGGACACTTGCATCAAGTTTTATGCCTGAAATTTATCCTCGCCTTGCTGCATTAGAATATTGGGTTATGGGTGTTATAGGTGCAATTATTTTGTTTATTTCTGTACTCTTACATGAATTAGCACACTCTTTTGTAGCATTAAAGTATGGACTTAAAGTTCGACAAATAGTGCTCTTTATTTTTGGTGGAGTATCAGATATTGAGGAAGAAGAATCATCGAAGGATTTTCGAAAAGAATTCAAAATTGCTGTTGTAGGTCCTCTAACCAGTTTTGTTATTGCAGGCATATTGGCATTATCGTTATCAATCTTAAATCAAGTTAATGTAGAAGATACTATTGTACCAATAACGATTGCTGAAGGTGTACTTTATTATGGTACATTAGTTAATCTACTTATTGGTGGGTTTAATCTTATACCTGCATTTCCATTAGATGGAGGTAGAATACTGCGTTCTGCTCTCTTGCGATGGAAGAAAGACTATGATCAATCCACAAAGATCGCAGCAAAAGTTGGAATTGCAATATCTTATGGATTCATGGCAGTTGGCTTTGTCGTCGTTTTTACAGGATCATTTATTAGCGGAATGTGGTTACTACTTATTGGCTGGTTCCTAAATAGCGGGGCACAATCTTATCTGGCACAACAAGAATTATCGTCTATTTTATCTGGAGTTCGTTTAGGCAATATCATGAATACAAAGGTAATATCAGTAAAAGAAGATATAACAATAGACCTTTTAATCAAAGACTACTTTAATGTGTATGCAAAAGATTCATTTCCTGTTGTAAATGATTTTAATTATTTGTTTGGCATGGTTACTTTTAAGCATGCAATGAATATATCAGATCATAGAAGAGGTACTCTAAAAGCGATAGATATTATGATTCCAAAAACAAATTTAATTATAATGAATCCAAATAGAACAGCTGATGAGGTATTACTACAGATGACAAGGAAGCAAATGCCAAGAGTATTTGTTTGCAACGAAGAAGGAAGACTAATTGGATTAGTAAGCAAAACAGATATCATGAATGCAGCAACTGAAAGAAAAGAATACATGAAAGCAGTAAAGAAATTTGAAGAGAATAGGTAATAGAGAAAATTTCATACTTAAACCGGCAATATGATTTTTTTGTATTAATAGAATGGGCGGAGCAATTTTTGTATATATATTGATTTAACTTAAAAAAGCAGGCAAGAAGAAATGCCAAAACCTTAACATAGTCTTTTCCTATTCTAACCATCATAATAGTTATCTAGGCTCTTCGAATATTCAATAGGCAATTTGAAAATATTAAATCCTGCAACCATTCTTATTTATTTAATAGAGAAGAAAAAAATTCTACATAATATTATACGTGTTCTTATGTTAATTGTATTGAAGGTAAGAAAAGAGAACCCCTCATATTTGTATTAGATGCTATGGCATTCCCTCATATCATCCAAGGATTAAAAATTAGGAAAAGTGAGAAAAAAGAAAATATATATATGTATATATATATTATGAAGATTTAACACTTCTAATTATACAATGAGAAGGAAAAAGCGATTTCTACTTCTTATCATAGGTACTAATTTGTATTCTCGACATGATGCAAAAGATCTTGTGCTACGAGAGTAATTCATCTAGGAGTAAGGGAACAAGAAGAATTTAAAGACAATCAACATTATTATATATAGAATTTCATATATATTAAAGCATGAGCCAAAGTAAAGAGAACAACAACCAGATAACGGAGCCTATTGCTAAACTTATCGAAGGGAAAAATTTCGCCTTTATAGCTACTCTAATGAAAGATGGCGCACCACAAGCTACTCCTACATGGATAGATATTGACAATAGAAAAACTCTTTTAATAAATACTGCGGAAGGAAGACAGAAGCAGAAGAACATAACAAGAGATCCAAGAGTAGCAATTTCAATAATAGAACACAATAATCCATATCACATGGTAATGATTAGAGGCAGAGTTGTAGAACAAACAAACACAGGTGCCGATGAGCATATTGACAAACTTGCAAAAAAATACCTTGGCTTGGAGAAGTACCCAATGCGTTCTCCTCAAGAGAAGAGGATTATTTTAAAGATAAAACCAGAAAAAGTATTCTATCAACCCCCACGATAAGTGACAATTGTCATATTCAAAATATGAGTTAGCATACTAACAAATCAGACTAGATTGCTGCCGTTGTTTTTTATCTTTTAAA
>DATFPS010000345.1:0-3532 GCA_035264705.1 Nitrososphaeraceae archaeon
ATATTTGAATACTACTGCTCCTTACATCCAACAACAATGCGAGGAAAAATAATAGTCAATGAAAATAACGATTAGATTCTGCCGATGACAAGAGGAAAGCATTATTGTCTAGAATATCAAGAATGTCTCTTCTTAATATAATTGAAATCCTGATATGATGGGATAGTTTACAACTAGATGAAAGTATTTCTTATATGATTTGTACCCTTGTTTGTCAACATTATATATATATATCCAATATATTGATATCATATGAAAAAGCGATCAGAATCTAAAAATTTTCATTCCTAAAGGATATCATAAAACTGACCTTGTGCATATTGCTTGCTGTAAAATAGTCTTTCTTTGTATGTGAGTGCATTAGTCGTTGATTCATCAGAAGGTCCCAAGGGGACTTTATGCCCTTTTCTGCTACTGATTAGGATAACATTCTTCTCACTATGCGATTTTTTCGTTATCTTCCGGTTCTCGGCATATAGAATGTAATTAAGTATAATAATAAAAAAATTTCAGAAAGAATAGTAATTATAAGCAGGGAGATATTCTAGATTATAGGGATATTGAAAGTATATGTTCTTTCAAAGAGTGACAGCTCTTATTTAGTTCAAATGATTCAGAAAAAATGGCCTAATGATGCACTACCAAAAATAAAAAATTTCAAAGTCTATGAAATAGAAGAAGATAAACGCATACTTGAATATGAAGATTTTATGGCGGTTCAGGTGAATAAAGATACTATCCTTCCCTTTCTAGGAAGGAATAAAATTATTGAGAGATTTCCTTCTGTAAACGTAGATATGGGAGCTGTTAGATTTGTGTGCAACGGAGCCAAAATAATGAGGCCGGGAATCACCAAGTTTGACACCTTTCACAAAGGCGATATTGTTGGTGTAAAGGATCAAATACACAAAAAAACATTAGCAGTAGGAATTGCTCTTGAGGATAGCAAAACAGCCAGTAATAATTCAAAAGGTCATGTCATAGATAATCTACATTATATCAGCGACAAATTCTGGGAAGCACACAAAGAATTTAGCGGTTAGATACAAGCAAATAGCCAACTTTAGGATTAGGCTTCAAATGATATCTCAAACGATCATAAAGAGCGAATGCAAATTTAATGGATTATCCCTACGTTTAGACTATTTGCATTCAATTTGTTTATATGCCCTATCATAAGGTTACTGTTCAAAAGCTTATTGATTCTTCTCGATGACCGTTATTAGTTATCATTAACAGATCTATACCGTCTCCACTCGACGAATCTCTTTGTATCGATGATTTTATCGCTTTAATTGCCAGCTCTCTGGCCTTTTCCTCAGACATTTGTTTTTTGTATTCTCCATCCATAACACCGAGTGCCATTTCAGCCCCTGTTCCTACAGCTGCATATTCGTCGGGAAGAAGGGATCCGAGGGGATCTAGCGTATAGATCTGAGGTTTACCTTCAATACCTCCAACTATTACCTGAGTTAATAAAGGAAAGAACCTTCTTTCAAACATTATGACAGACATTAACTTTGCAACCGAGTTTGGTGCAACATTACGCTTAGTCTCGAGTTTTCTAATTTTAGCAAGTGCACCTACTTGTCTTACCAATACCTGCATATCAGCTATCATTCCTGCACACGCAGCTCCAACAAGCTCAGTAATAGGAAAAGTCTTCTTTGTATTCTTGTTTACAACAAAGTTACCGAATGCAACACGCTTTTCAGCAGCCAAAAGGACGCCTCCTTCGTATGATATTCCCACAGCCGTTGCACCCGGCATAAATTGAAATGCCATAGATTTCCAGGTTATATCCGATGGTAGTTAAATTTAGTCGTTTCTATTATTTAGTTCACTTAGATGAACGTTACAATATACAAAAAATAATATAGCAAAAAAAGTTCTTAATAATTGTGATTAAAGGAAGTCATTTTTTTATCACAGAATAATCATGTATTCTAATTGCTTCTGCCACCAATCTATTTTGAAGTTCCAAGGCATGCTTTCCTTCAGGGTGTTTAGATTCAGCTATAGTCTCGGCTACAATGTTGATAATATGTCTTAATAGAAATTCGTCTCCTCTAGCTGCTTCTGCGCTATAAGTCGAATTGGCCTTATTTACGAATACCACATTTTCATTAGTAAAACTATATCTGGAATCTGATTCATCCTCATAAGGAATTACCTTGTAGCCAATTTTCTTTAACGCAAATGTCTTTTTGACTATCGGTTTCCTGACTTTCCTTGTTCGTATCACCACTCCATTTATCTCCTTTTGCTCTACTACTTGTACTAATTCTGCTTGTTGAGAAATAGTGTTGCTTGAGCCTTGCTCAAATAGTTGTTCTGAAGATGTTTGCTGAACCGCCTGTTGCATTTGTGGCTGCTCTTCTAAATCAATTTGTGACACATTTGAAGAGTTTTCGTTTGGAGTTGCTTGTTGTACCTCTGCAAGATCTTGGGCCTGTCCAGAGGTTTGTGATAGCCTATAATTAGAAGCTTCGTCTTTCGGTAAAGTTATAAAATCAGAAGGAATTTCTTCGACTTTATCTATATTGGGATCGAGAACATCTCTTCCTTTTATGATTTCTTTCATATCAACAACCTCATATCCTTGGACTTCTTCCTGAGATTCAATATTTTCAATAACGGCCTGTCCTAGTACTTTGTCTATTTCTTTATAAATCTTGGACTCCTCACGAGTAATCAAAACATCTTCATATTCCGTCAAACTCGGAAGGACTATATCTATTATAAACGTCTTCATTGATTGGTTAAATCTTAAATATTCTTCATCTTCGATTAAAGCAGATTTATCTGCAAACCTTGACGTTAAGGTGTCGCATCGGATATATCCAGTCACTCTGTTTAATTTGGTGTCAAAACCAAAGGTGTTGCGTGTAACAATATGGTTTCCTACCATCACGGCTATTCCTCTTTCATCCTCAGAAAGCGGCCTCCGTGCAATTACTATTTCGCCACTAATGCGACCGTTATCTATATTTACAGGAATTTTATGACCTTGTATATCGGGTGCTTTTATCATCTGAGCCCCATCAAAGTTCCATTCTACGAAATTCTCGGCTTCTTTGACATATACCTCAAACATAGGATGCCTCAAAATTGCCAGCTTACGAATTTCTTTTGTTAACCTGAAGATGTCAATAACAACCTTTGAATTTTTCATAGTCAGTTCAGTACCATTGCGGTCAAGTGTAGGTTCTTTAATTTCTTCTAATTCGACGTTCCCTCTGAAAAGTTTATCGAGAGTATTTCCATCTATTAAAATAGATTTACTGAAATCATCACGCCTCGTTCTAATTCTCATACTATCAAAAGAAGTAAGAAATGATAATCTACCTGTACCGTACCTTCCTGTCCTAATTCGCTTTAGTTTGGGAGAAATGGCGTCATGCTTTTTATGTGGAGAACCTAAGATCAAAAACTTTTCCATAGAATCTGGATTCATTCCAGCGTCATCTTCAATGATAACTGTACCATTTTTTAAAAGAGTAACAAGAACCTTTGTGGCATCTTCATCAAA
>DATFPS010000346.1:0-2204 GCA_035264705.1 Nitrososphaeraceae archaeon
AAATAATGTAGGTAAAGCGAAATGAAACCTTCTTGATTGATAAATAAATAGTAGCAAACTTCAGGACAGTATCTCTGCAGGATATCTGATATTCCTCAAGTGAAGTCAAAGACATTTACTATAACCTATGATAATGATACAAAGAAAATTGAAACTCATCAGCAATTTATTAGAACAAATAACTAATGGTAACGTCTTCCTTTTTTATTTAGCAAATCTAGCAAGCTGTTTTGTTATCTCTATAATCATATTCATATCCTTGCCTATTGAAGAGGCGAATTTCTCAGGCTTTTTATGACACGATAAATTAGCAGGACCGACTTTATTATGGTAATATACGAAAATACACAAGTAGAACTTATAAGGTAATAACAAAAGAAAGAAAAAGTACCAAAAGCTGAATTAACGGATAATAAAAAACAAACGTCAAGCAAAGTCAGTTGCAAGGAATTAATGTCTAAGAAATTGGGTGGCATTTTTGAGTCAATTCTGTCCCACATCCCACCGCATAGATATCAAATCTGTCTTGGATTCTAGTAGATTCATATGATATTATTAAATGAAGCTAAATAAACCTAAGTGACAGGAACCTTATACATGCAGGGAACTAATCCCGCCTAGTTCATTCATCAATGTAAAAGGAATACTCTCTTTCCATAGTCTTTGCTTTCCTCTTAGGGGAAAATAGATTTGAAATAGAATCGACTGTTTGTTGGTATTCATGAGAATTATTAATGCAGAGATCATAGTCAGCTTTCATCTCTTCCAAAAGGTTCAATGTGATTTACAAATCATTGGCACATCATAAATTTTGTCAACTTAATTTCAAATTAAATTAGATCCATTAACCTTCAACCACTCAATTTTCTGTTGATAGTTTGGCATATGTTTATAGATTAAACTCCAATAATGATGAGAATGCTCTAAATTCTAGATGATATAGTTTATGCAATGTCATATTATATATAATATCCTCAGAAGCTTTAGACAGTTTTAGATTAAGTTTGATCGACATATTTTGCCAAAATTTGAAATACAGTTAAACTGAGCCTTGATCTTTACAGAATAAACAGTGTTTTTTAGAGAGAATATATTCCGTGCATTATTAATTTAATGAAATAGGAAGGAAGGTATAAAAATAAATATTGTGTATAGAAAAGAAAAGAAAATACTAGTCTACTTTCTCTTTTGCTTCTTCAGCTCCTTCTTCCATTCTATTTCCTGTTTTCTTTGCACCCTTCTTCATTTTGTCGCCAGCATCTTCCATATCTTCTTTGATATCAGACATTGTTATCTATGTGGAAAACATAGTATAAATAATAGACTTTTGACTAGGAAAAATATTTTGCTAGTCAAATACCAAAGCCATAAACAGTAATACTATGGATTAAGATTCACTTTTTGGTATTAGCTGCCTTATCGTATTCTTTATTTTCTTGACGTCAGTTAACATTTCGATAAAAGGTAATAATTCTATTCTTTAGGCAAAGCATATTCAAACTCCTCTTTAGTCATTATTATCATTTTGTTATGAACTCTTTGCCGCTGTTTTTCAATAGTCATTATCTACATCACTATGATGCATCAATGGTTCATTTAGGAACTAATAGATTAAACTGAAAAAAGACAGAAAATAAGGTCTATTCAATCTAAGTTGCAAATAAGTCAATTCTTTCTCTCACACCCCATCGAACCCGCTAACTATATGAGTTTATCAAGCAGTATTGTAGTTGAGCTTGATTATTTGCATTATCTCTAAAATAACATAACATAACTGACACTCATAAGAATTTCTGATTGATTTGCGCTTCTAGGCTTGCAACACTGATAAATCCTTCGAATCATATGACTCACTGTGACTCATAGAAATAATAATAATATACCAAATGGAGAAATTACTCGTGTTGCTGTTGTAACAGGTACTTCAAGTGGAATAGGATTTGAGACAGCCTTAACATTAGCAAGAAACGGATTTTACACTTATGCTACAATGCGTAATCTTAAAAAATCTACAAGTATCAAAGAGATAGCCAATAAAGAAGAGCTATCACTAAAGGTCGTTCAGCTTGATGTTGACGATCAATTATCAGCAAAAAATGCAATACAAGAAGAAATAATATCTGAAAAACAAAGGATTGACATACTTGTAAATAATGCTGGTTATGGACTTATAGGACCTATTGAAGATACATCAATTGAAGAAG
>DATFPS010000347.1:0-2307 GCA_035264705.1 Nitrososphaeraceae archaeon
AGCCTTCTTCTTTGTTTAAATTCATAATGACATAGAAAGCGCTTCTCTGACATTACAAGCAATTAAAAGGAAATATATCGAGATAATAGCTTTGACGAGATGTGAAGAAATCGCGAAGAAAAATATCATAAGTAATAGATACTAAAACCATCTGCTAGAGCAAAACTAGTTAAAGTGCCTTGAATTGATCACTCCATTTCATATATGCTCTAATCATATCT
Source organism: Nitrososphaeraceae archaeon (assembly GCA_035264705.1). Classification (GTDB taxonomy): domain Archaea; phylum Thermoproteota; class Nitrososphaeria; order Nitrososphaerales; family Nitrososphaeraceae; genus JAJNBK01. The sequence continues at coordinate 222 of DATFPS010000347.1, forward strand.
GTGCTAACGCTTGGTTTTCTTACTTTGAAAATCTCCTTAAAGTCACTTACAGTAATTGCTCTAGGATTTGTCTGTACATCCATGGCCTTTCCACTTTCGAACAATTCATTTACTACTCTTAGCTGTGCTGATTGGCAGATATCTTTAATGTCGCTTGCACTATATCCTTCAGAAAACCTCGCAAGTTCCTCGTTTTTTAATGTGTTCTCTTTTTTTAATGGTGCCGTATATTGATTAAATAAATTTTTTCTTGACGCAATGTCTGGAAGTGTAACATAAATTCTTTTTTGGAACCGCCTAAGAAAGCCTGCTTCTAAAGTCCATGGTTTGTTAGTTGCTCCTATAACATATAGTTTCGATTCTTTTGACTTTCCATTGATTCCATCCATCTCTGTTAGGACTTGGTTTTTTACCCTAACTTCTCCTCCAACTTCACTGTTTCTTGTTCCCAATAACGAATCGATTTCATCGATAAAGAGAAGAACAGGAACATTTTCATTTTCATTTAGTTTTCGTGACATTGAAAATAATTTTGATACATTTTTTTCTGCCTCCCCTAGCCATTTACTCATCATTGCGGCCGCATCAACGTTGATAAAGTATCCATCTATCTCGGCGGCAGCAGCTGCTGCTAATAATGTCTTACCGCATCCAGGGGGGCCATATAACAATATTCCTCTTGGCCAACCCAATGGGAATAAATCAGATCTCTTAGTCGGATATACAATGGATTCTCTTATGGCACGTTTTGCATCTTCTAGACCAATAACTTCATTCCAAGAAACCTTTGGCTTTTCCTTCATTATAAGATCATCAAAGTCAGCTTTTAAGGTCTCCATATTACTATTGTTTTGTTTTTTTTGGCTATCTGACTGGATACCTGCTGTCTTGCCATTACCATTTGTAGGATATCCTCTTTCATGAGCATTATTAACAACCGAGGTAGTCCTTTCATCTTCTAGACCATGTGACATTTGTAATGATTTAATCCTATTTTGATAAGCGCTTGCCCTTTCCATATAGATCTTGTTTAATTTATATTCTGGATAGATCTCGACTAATTTAACAAGAGCCTCAATAGCTCGTTGGTATGATTGGATAGCCATGCCTCGCGATCCTCTGGAATCTAATCTGATTGCCTCGGCGGCATATTTGCTAGCACTATTTTCTAATTCTTGTGGAGCAAGACTCATATCTTTACCGTTTAAATGGAATGGGATTCAGCTTTGAATTACTATGTTGTAAATCTATGTTGCGTAAAAAACAAAATATTTTGAACCAAATCTTGAACAGCACGCTTTGGATCCTATTCACTTTTTCTTTTCTATTAGCTTTTTAATTTATGTTCTTGACTATTTTCATTAATATATTGACATAAACTCTAACATTATTAAAATAAATGAGTTATTTTTTGATAATTTAAATAATGCTATATATATATATATTACTAGGCTTAAAGGATTTTATTCATCTTTCATCAAGTAGTGAAGTCAGCAACAGTCATAAACAGAATCAGCAGAATAACAATTTCTCTGACTTGAACGATCTATCTATCTGTCTTTTATGTAGATATACACGTACCATATACCGCTGCTCATCCTCCTTGTTAAAAAATAGACGAGAAAATCTTAGAAAACATATACGTAGTTATCTATTTTGACAACGCCGCCACCATAATGACAATGATAATAATAGTAGAGCGTATCTTCTACTATTGGTAGTTTTATATATCGACGAATATTTTTTTAATATTTTGTTCTGCAGCCACTGAAGCCTCGTTCAACAGACGTACAGCCTCCTCATTAGCTATTTTGAAATTTATTGTGTGTCCTCCCACCTGGCCTGCGTCTATTAAAATGCATCCTAATAATTCAGAAATAATGCCTATCTCTTCTTCTGATTCAGGTATGCATGGAATAAGGCACGTTTTAATATTCTTCACAACGGCCATCGCCGGACTCATTACATCGACTATATCGTCAAAATTGGATATTGCTTGCAGTTTATTTTTTAATTTCTCAAAGGCTATTTTTGAAAAGTGTAATATCTTTATGATTCTCCTAGAATGAGCGATATCTAACGAAAG
>DATFPS010000348.1:0-3860 GCA_035264705.1 Nitrososphaeraceae archaeon
ATCGTATGGATCTTCCAATGCTAGTTCAAAGGCCAGATAGATCATGGTCAAACCTCGAAGTTAAAGACATTGTAAAGGTTCAAGGTATAGGTCCAGAGGGTTGGAAGGATGCCTTCAATAAAATTATGGAGATAGATTAGAGGCTGATGATGATCTATATATATTGCCGTATCCTCTGTCAGTAAATCAAGTCCTTTGAGTTCATCTTCGAATCCTTCAATGCACACTTAATTTTTCAATTCTGTATAACTAGAAAAACTTTCTTATTATATACGCCTTTTGATAATCGCACTGCTGCAATCCATACTCTGCCATAGCACATCATATCCAATCTTAGATATAAGTTCCATATGGCAAGATTCCGGTATATTGTTCTGATCAAGGATTGAACAAGCATCTGTGAATTTGGTTGTGCCCTCAAATAGAGACTCAAATTCACTTAACTTAGACTTTGATATCAAATATGTACCTGCTACAACATATTTGTTGTTAGGTTTACTGATACTACTATTATCATCTTTGTGTGATGTAGTAATAATTCTTAAGGCAGATTCAATTGGCAAGTTGCATTTCTCTGCTATTTCGTCAATGGAGATAATAGCAGCATTAGTGAAAGCACGGTCTTCAATTTCAGTTAATAACTTTTCTGAATTGTTATTAGCAAGCCTTTCAATCATCTTTATGTCGATAGACTTCAAGTAATCAAGAAAAGGCTTGATTGGAACTTTATCGTTCTTATAAAAGATCAATCGTTCCTTCGATATAGAAGAAGTTATCTTCTCCCACGCAAGTTTTTCCTTAATATTAGAATTAGAGGATGCGTAACCTGCATCATTTATAGCTATAAAGAAGTCTGCTGCATTATTTTCAGCTGGTATAGTTTTTGTGAGATCGGCTATCTTTTGTATTTTTTTCTCTAGATATTCTTTGGTCCAGAATCCTACGATCTCAAGATATATTCTAATACCGTACTTTTCAAATGCAAAGTCAGGAATAAGTGCCTTGCCATTTGATAGTATTAATGGATCAGGCTCCCTTATTAATTTCCAACCAGTGACAGATTGTTCAAATCTGGTAGAGAACTTTTCCTCTACTCCACTGTCAAAGTAAGTAAGTTCCGAAGACTCTTTGGCTGTATATGGAATTCTATTTCTCTCATTATCATTTTCTTTACTGTAATAAGGTTCACGCGATAAAGGAGGAGCATCTTTATTTGATATTTTAAATTCATATATTTTCTTTCCCAAAGACATCGTCTTCCTCACAATCCAGGCCTTTAGGGACCATGTATCACTAGAAATAATCGATGGGAGTATTTTCGCAATTGATGTTCCGTATCTGTCAGTTAATTTGAAAATACTCAAAGGACCATCTAGAGAGCAGATAATGATTGGATTGTTCTTTGTATCTGTGTTACTTGCATTTATGAACTTGATATCTCTATTGTCATAATCTCTCTCATCTATATGGATTGATTGTTTTTCTTCCTCTAATGCTATATATTGTAAATTATACATAAGCCCGAGTCTTTTAATGTCACGTAATATATGCTTCCAGTTTGAACCCCCAGTGACAGAGAATTCTAGTTTTGTACAATTGAACAGTAGTGTCTGCATTAAGGACAAGTTATACCAGGCCAATAGTTGTTCTGGGCTTATTGAGTCAAACCATTCTAATACCAAGTTCTCTTCCAAATCGCTCCACATGACATCTATTATGTCGTTAGAAGGTACATTTATTCTAGATGCAACGGTGTCAATTATTTCCCTTCTTCCAAATTCTGTCAATGCAAAACCTCTCTTTGATGATTCTTCAAATAATTCTTTTCTGATATTGACTGGGTCATGAAGGTTATTGTTGTTAACATCAATATTACCGGCGATGCCTTTTGACTCTGTTTTTATTTCATTTAATTTGGTAAATATGCATCTTCTTTCAAGAAGAGTATAAAATCCCCTTGCGAGCTTATAGTCATTATGCTCGGATTCAAGGAGAGCAATTCTTTCGGTAAGTAACAACTTCTTCTCTTTATTTTTCCATGATTCTTCAAATTCTTTAATGATCTTTGCAGCTAACTGCAAAACGCTATCGTCAGCTGTGCAAAATCGTGGAACAATGTTTGTTCCCTTATCTGTTATTCTTGTTCTAAGTAATTGAAGTGGCAGCATATCGTATTTAGCCTTCACTTATTTCTGTTTCTTTCTCTCTTTCTATATACGGATACATTTTTGTAGGAGTCATTTCGATATTGATAGCGATGATTATCATGATGCTATATCAATTGTTTTGCCTTGATTATCAGAAATATGATCAATGTTGCGATCCAAATCGTGTTCCTTCACGTCAGTACTATTGGTCACGTCTTCACTGCCCAAGGCCTTCTTTCTCTTTGCGCTAGTGCCTATCTCTCGTGTATCAGCAGATATGATCTCTATTAACTTTGCTTTCTTGTTTACATCGGTTTTCGGTCTTAACAGTCTTCCAAGTCGCTGAATAAATTCCCGCCCACTACCTGTCCCGCTGAGGATAATACCAAGTTCAGCATCTGGAACATCTACACCCTCATCTAGAACTTTTGATGTAACTACTGCGTTATACCTTCCTTCTCTAAAGCCTTTGAGGACATCCTGTCTTTCTTCTTTTCCTGTTTTATAAGTAATAAAAGGTATCAAGAAAGTATTTGATACTTGATAAACCAGGCTGTTATGTTGTGTGAATATTATAGTCTTAATCCCCTTATTCTCTGCAAGGATTTCTCGTAGCTCTTCTATTTTAGATCTGCTATTTAATGCTATTTCCATGGCTTTGTTTCTGGCTAACAATGCCTCTCTAGCAATTTTGTTCTTAGCAGAGATCATTATCAATTTTTCAAATCGAATGGGAAACCTAAATCCAAGTCTTCTTAGTGAGTACTGATACTTTTCGAAATTCTTTCTGTATTGGATTATTTCATCTGGAAGCATTTCGACTCGTCTTCTTTCAATTTCATATTGAGCCAAGTGTTTTGTCTCAGCAAGTTCGTTAGGGGACATCGTAAAGACTATTCCTCCGACGAGCTTTGGGAGCTCCATATGCATACCATCTTCTCTTTCTATTGTTGCAGTTAGTCCTAATCTAAAAGGAGATGCCATGAGTTCTGCTATTGACCTATAACCAGGCGCAGCTAAGTGATGTACCTCATCAAATATGATCAGTGAAAATTTGTTACCAAGGCTTGATGCACGTATATAAGCCGAATCATAGGTGGATATTGTAATTGCCTCTATATCATCCATTCCTCCTCCTAAATTTCCAATTTTTACATTTGTAAAATATTTTCTAAGAACAGAAGCCCATTGATCCATAAGGTCGAGTGTTGGTACTACAATGAGCGAAGCTGAATTGACAGCCTCTATTGCTTTTACTCCAATGATGGTCTTACCTGATCCAGTAGGCAATACTATACATCCTCTCATTCCAGCTTTAGTCCACTTGCTGAGAGCTTTATGTTGATAGATTCTTAAAGGTGGATTAGGATCGTGATTACTATTATTATTAATATTGTTTGTTGTTGTTAGATGTGGAGAGGGTATAAGATCTAGAACATGATCAACATACTCTATACTGCTTTGTTTTAAAAATTCTATTATATTAGCATAATATAGAGCTGGAGCTCTCAATAAATTTGTCCGAGGATCGGTGCTAGCAAATGGAATGTGTGCTAATCCCTTTATCAAGATCGTGCCGTTATCATAAGTAAGTTTTGCGTTTAGCACTTATATTATGTATATATATACAACTTAAGAATTTTAAGCTTTACCCGATCAAAATCTATTATTTCCTATGAGAAATTAGCTAGTATAATAATATTACATAGATAT
>DATFPS010000349.1:0-2800 GCA_035264705.1 Nitrososphaeraceae archaeon
AAATATTTGTTTAAAGTGCTATTCATGGATCAAGAAGTACTATTCCAGATAATGCTGATTAGATATGGTAAATAGAAAGCGTTGGAACAGAGTTTTTGTCTGTAATAGTTGTCATATCTACAAGGAGATAAAACAAAAAAAACACTAGGGATAGATCTGCAGAATTTTAATCTCAGATATGAGATCAGAATCCAGATTATTCGTTTCTTCTAATTGCAAATGAATTCATGATATTACTTGATTAAAAGGGGACTCATATCTGATGTATGTACAAATATACATGCACATATTTCATTAAGTGGTATTGTGGCAGTACTAAAGAATATCTCTTTTGTCATCTATATATTGTTTTCTATCATATTTACTATGTTCAAACTATGTCCGATAAAAGTTAAGATATTATTCTTATATTAATAATAATTTTGTTATATTAGTCAAAGCAACAGAAGAAACTAAATATATTGTACTACTTTTATTCATTATATGAATAGGTAAGAGTAAATTCATGACCATAAATAATGCCGTTGAACTAGTCATTTAGCATCAAATAGATATATCTAAGTGAAATTGCATCCATCTAGGAAGCATAAGAAAAAGAAGCAGATGATCAATTCTTGTATAAAGGTTTGAGCATTCCTAATAGTAAGTACAGAAGGATAACTTAATAAGTATAAAATGAATAAATTGTTTTGATTTTACAAATAAATGCAAAATTCAAATGATGATCCCAATGTTAAATCTTTAAAACTAAGAGGCAGAAGAGCAGTAGATGTCGAACATAGAAACAAGGTTAAAGAAGACGAAATAAGGATAAATAGTAAAATAGCAGAAATATATAGTGTAGAATTAGAAGAAGCAAAGGATATTCATATAAATTACCACTCAGATAGAATACTATTCTTCCTGATGGGAAGAGCAAAAAAGAATGGAATGACAGATTCTATGTTTTTTGATAGGGTGAAAAATTTAGATATTTATGAACATGCTTCTATGGTTGCGCAGGGAGAATTGATAGAAATGGCTGCGGTAGATGTACTGTACAAAGAATTATGTGAGGCAGAAAGTAAAGGAAGTAAAGAAGACAGATACATTAACTTTTATGGCTGAACACTTTTTTTATTCTACTCATTGCAAAACGTAAATAACGATTAAATATGCTTTTCTTACTTGTCATCATAAGAAAAGGAAAGCCTCATGATGTAGGATGTATTAAGATATGTAAAAAGCATGCCTACACAAAACCTACAGAAGCACAAGCGCTGGTTCTATGTATTACAAAGAAATAATTATCTTAAAATCAACAATAAGTAACTGACGGGGGTCTCTAAATATGGCAAGTACATTAACAGGATGTGTCTATGTGAGGACTATGAAAGTGATTGGTCGCTATCAATTTAACACATATCAATTTCTTTCCATTGCTATGCCCCTTTTGTTTGTGAAAATAACACACCATTAGTTTATGTTAGAAATAGATAGAATGTAACAAAATTATGGTCATCTTCTTATTTTTCTTTGACTAAAGATTTAGGAGGATCATTAATGTCGACTAACATATGCCTGCCTTTGAAGTGCTTCCTTCAACGTTTGGTTAACTATGGGAAGTATTCTTGGATCATTTATTTTAGGTATTATGTAGTCTTCTTTTAGATGAGCGTCTGTAACTAGTGCTGCAATTGCTTTCGCAACTGCTACTAGAATATCTTCCTGTACAGTTTTGGCTCTTAGGTCCAACAAAGCTCTAAGAATGGAAGGAAATACTAAAGCATTGTTAACCTGATTAGGAAAATCTGATCTGCCTGTAGCGACGATCCTCGCTCCAGCATTTAGAGCATTAGGTGGGAGCATTTCTGGATCGGGATTACTCAATGCAAATACTACGGGGTCAGGATTCATTGATTTCACCATTTCATCATTTAATAAATCTGCCTTTCCAGACACGCCTATGAATACGTCAGCTTCTCTAATTACATCAGTGAGTGTCCCACGCAATTTTTTGGAATTAGTTTTTCTAGAGATTTCTTTCTTGTATGAATTATCCAAACTTTCATTTCTTCCTTCATAAATAGCTCCTTTGCTATCGGTTACAATGATATCTCTGCAGCCTGCCTCATATAGAATCCTGTATATTCCATAGCCAGCTGAACCTGCTCCGGAGATCACTATCTTTATTTCCGTTAACTTTTTGTCCAATAATCTCAAGGCATTTATCAATGCTGAAAAAGTAATTACTGCTGTTCCGTGTTGATCATCGTGAAAAACAGGTATTGAAAGTTCATTTCTAAGTCGCTCTATAATCTCCAAGACCTTTGGCGATTCGATATCTTCTATATTTACCGCTCCGAAAGTTGGCTCAATTGCTTTGACAAAGCTGATTATTTCTTCTTTGTCTCTAGTTGATATGCAAAGAGGAAAAGCGTTAATGCCGCCTAATACCTTGAATAAAACAGATTTTCCTTCCATAACAGGTAATGCACTTTCCGGTCCAATGTCACCAAGACCGAGTACTCTAGTTCCATCGCATATGATCGCCACATTGTTCCATTTTGAGGTATAATCATAAACAAGCTCCTTATTTTTACTTATTTCTCTAGCTATATAAGCCACTCCTGGGGTGTAGATTAAGCCAAGTGTACTTTTTTCTTCAACCGTATTATCCAGAGTAATTCTACTCTGTATTTCTATTTTTCCTCTGACCATACGATGAAGATTAATTGCATCATCTTTTAAAGTCAAACAAATAACTTGTTAGATTCATATATATAAAACTAGCAAATGCAACCTTTGAAGTCTTATTCTA
>DATFPS010000350.1:0-3813 GCA_035264705.1 Nitrososphaeraceae archaeon
ATTTTAACATTTCAAGTATTATACTTCTTTTTCAAATTGTAGTGAAAACATCACTATGGTACTATTTGGTTTCTATGACTTGTTTTACTTTAAAGCTAAAGAATAATAGAATAGTGATAAGGTCATTCAAAGTAAATAAGGTTACTACTAGAATTGATTAAAAGAGATAACTCTCTCTGGGTAAAAATACTTAGCATTTGACATATGACCTCGTCATATGTTTGCAGGTCTTGGCGTTCTTCATAGAGAGAGTTATCAAACTCCCAAATAGATATTCCGATCCTTATTCAGGGATGCTTCTTGTATACTAGATAGGTGCACTTTGTTGATGAAGCAATAAAATTGTACTAAGAACATATTCTAAGAGTGTAAAGTAGTTTTTCACTATGAACGAATATTACATCGCCATCTATGTTAACAAATGATGATTTCCATGGATTAGCCTATATATAAAAAACGAGGTATTGTCAATAAAGAACTGGCCTTATTACAATGGACATTCTATAGTCATACTCGTAAAAAATTCTAATGCTATGTCATTTGTCAGGTTTACCAATGATATTAGCCTATATTTTTCTTTAATAACTTAAATTTTTCCTGATTATAAGACCAATATTATAGCATAAAAAAGTCTAGTCAATAATGCTGGTCCGTCACTGATTTTTCTGTTTATCGTAACGCATTTTATCCTTACAGACCTTAGAGGTGTACCTTCGCAGCTTCCATAGCGTCGTCTCTTTCCAACATCAATATGAAGAAATAATCTGGCAAATAACTTTAATTTTAGTTCTTGTCTTGAATTATTTTAGAGCTAATAATTGTAGCTAAGATCCCTGTTACCGCGGCTGGAATAACCACTAAAGGATATATCTTATCAATCATTTTAAAATATATTGAACTCGTAAGGCTTGGCCAGACTGTCTGGGAATTTGATAAAACTTCATTGTATGTATGAGTTATCAAAGGGTAATAGAGCGTAAAGAAGATTGAGCCAATTACGGCGCCTACTATGTAATTAACTATCTTTGTCTTTGGTGTCGATAACTTTGACAATAATATATCCACTACTACAATTGGAATAATATTTAGGACATAAAATGGAATAGTTGGAACCAAATATTCATTTGGAAGTATTGCAGTAGTTAAGTTGATGATAATAAAGACTATACCAGTAATAGAGAGTATACCAAACATTCGTTTTGTTCTTCTACTTCTGACAGAAAGTTGAAATGAAGAAAACAAGATGAAAGACACTATAAATGGAAAGGCTAGTGTTGCAATTATTGCAGCTAGAGTAGGATCAGGGTTAAAATTAAAGTATTCTGTATCTGAAAATGGTAATGATGCCATGTGAATTAGCCCAGAAACTGTGATCCATACTGGAATAATTCCAATAACTATGAGAATTGGAGATACTGCATGACTTGTATTATTACTATCATTATTTGTTGAATCACCTCTAGAAAAGGAAGAGGAGAAGGAAGAATTAGTTGTTATAGAGGAATTGAACTTTCTGCTTTTATTATTATCATTATTATTCTGATTATTATTGCTCGATAGCATTCCTGATAGAGCTCCAATACTACTTACTGCCATGCCAATTGTAAGTACAGAATGTGAAGGGCTTAGCAAGCCATCTAAACCAAAAGCAGAGTGCCAAGCAAAGTCAAAAGGCCCTGCTGTAACTAACATGACAACTCCTATGGTAACTAACTTCATAGGCAAAGGTATATCTATTAACTTATCGATATAGTGATTATTATTGCTAATATTAGAACTACTATAATAACGTGATAACACCATTATTGATCCAGAAAGGACTATGACCACTCCAATGTATAATCCAGCATGGGGAGGAGAAAAGAATGTTTCCGGTTTATTCAGAAGATGATTTGTAATATCCCAACTACCAGAGCTTGCAGATAGTAAAACACCAAGGCTTACTAATATATAACCAGTAATAGGGTTTCTTTTAGCCTTTTCATTAAAATGTAGCATCAATTGTATAGTGGATGTAATATTGTTGGTACATCTACTACTGTCTTTTCTAAAGAATGTTTTAAAGTTATTGTTCATGATATATAACCTACTTGTCCTCTATTGCATGTATATTTATCTACTTCAAATATATGTTTTAATTTTTTACATTTACATAATATGCCCCTACAAATTCCTCTTGATGATCTTTGATTCCTGTGTGAGGATAATGCGAAAATTCGTTATTATAGGGTAATGAGACAGCTTTGATAAATATCATGAACTTACCTACAACAGGTGGTTTTATTTCTATCTCTGATTGATAAATGGTATCAGTTTTCCATGGTCTGCTAAAAAATTCGACAAAAGGATATTTTGCAGTAGTAGTCTCAGATAGCCCTGAATATTTGGATCCTATGTCATCTCCTATTTCAACGAATTCTGGTTCTTGAGTAAAATTACGATTCTTTATTGTTATAATATCATCATTACCTATCCTTGTTAGATTAGGGAAGGATATCGAAACTATCTGAATATCTGCTGTATTTCCTTGATTAGTGCTTGTCACTAACATATTAAATGATTTTCCAAGTGGAACTTCTAATTCAGACATCGTGACATTAGTTATAACAGGCACGGCTTTTGACACAAAAGGTTTTGACATATAAAAGGCTGGAAAAAAGTATAATGAAATAGAAAAATAGATTATTAATGAAGCTACACTCAATATACCCAGTAAGATAGTCCCTTTTTTACTTCTAGTAAAATCTTTGCGGCTGTACTTTATTTCTAATCAAGAAACTAGAGGGACGTATTACTATTTTATTCTGTTTGCTTTTGTACTGGAGATTATTAGTTATTTTATACATTGTTCTACTTTTATCATATCATTATAATTAAATTCAACGATTTACTATAAGTAGCTGAACGCCTTTAGCAGCTTTGTGAGGACTTTTTGTAACCTTTAAAACTATATTACATTATATTTGAATCTACATATTAAAGTAATATCGTCGCTGAAGTCACTTGCCAAATGTCAATATTGGTCCTTTATTAGCTACACCTTCATATAAACGTCTAGAAAGAATACTGACCAAATCCAATACTATTATAGACAGAGTAAAATTACAGGAAGTATCCTTAAAAAAAGTTTCAGTTTAATAATGAGGAAATGTTGTCGCTTGGATTTACGAAGGAAGTAGTGGCATGGAGATATATTGATAAAAAGGCGAGCATGACAAAATGGTACATTATGCAATTGGATTCGGAAATTCTAAAAGGGAATTAAATCTTATACTGTCAAGCATTTGAGATCAGCCTGATAGAATCAGGAGATAAATAGAGGGAAAAAAGGATGATGCAGAACATGCGCCTTGCTGGGTCGATAGAAAATATAGAAGAGCGACTATAGTTTTTGTAAATGTTCATGCAATGTATATTTTCTTATTGATATTTAATTCAGATTAAACTACACATACACAGGTGACAAATGATAATAGAGGTAACTGACAAATAACAATGAATAGCAAATGAAGCAACAATAGTGCGGGTCTTTTCTAGAATGATTTTTTATTTTTTATATTTGTGTCCGAAATAAGATATTTCAAAGTAAAAGTAGGCTTGTTTTAGAACCTACCAAAATAGAGTTAGAAAATCTCAATAAAGAAAGATGGAATTATCTTGTCAGTAGCTTTAAGATCATTAATGAAGAATATCTTAAATTAAAAACATAATTCAAGAAAAAGTCATTGCTATTTTAACAGGCAGTAACTTATGTTGATGTTGGTCCTTATGTCTGTAAGTGAATCTTTAAAAAGGTATTCAAACAAATACCTT
>DATFPS010000351.1:0-3443 GCA_035264705.1 Nitrososphaeraceae archaeon
GACTATGCTATCGAAGGGAAGATCGCATGCTAACGTCTATAACATGTTACAAGAGGCAAAAAGGAAATCTAAGTTAGATCGGATGCAGTTATGGGAAAATGATACAATGCGTAAACTATAGGGTCGGCATTCTTAAGGTCAAGACTGCATTTCTGTACCTGACTCAGAGATAGTCATATATATAGATGATCACAAGGAAACATCTTTTGTAAATAATTGCCTCTCTAAATATATTCTGCACAATGCCGTCTGACAATTTAACATCTATTCGGTCCTCATGGCCTGGAATCTCGCCTATAGAGATATCATTTCGTTGTTATCTAGAATCAGATCATAGATTCATATTCTTCTTCTTGTTCAATATTCTTATATGTGTGCTCTGAGTTTTTGAAAATTACCAATTGCTTAAATTCTCTGACCCAACTAATCATTAGACATTATACAAGAGAATCATTGGACAAACTCCCTCCCATCTATACAAGGAATAGAAGCGAGAAGGCAACATGACTGGGATCAATCTGTCCAATTATAAAAATACTGGACAGATAAAAAGCAACGTGAATAAAGGGATTGTGAAATTGACTGATAGGTCAAAAGAATATTCTTTTCTTATATCGTGCTATGCCAAGTCATCCTTCCGTGCCCTCTCTAACAGAGATAAAATATCTTAGTAATAAATCCGTATATAATGCGGTAGTTTGCAATTTGTTTTCTTGATATTAACAAGGCGTAAAATACAGGCTAGATCAAGCACCAAATATAATTTATATGGTCTCTTTGAGATTGTCTAAATATTGAGTGATGGCACTGGCAAAAATTCAGATAAGTATTCCGTCCCGAAGTTAACCTACTATACTGCAAGTACAATAGTAGCAATGGTAATGGCGATACCAGGTGTTATAGCTCTGCTGTTAGTAAGAAGTTATACTACAGATATTGCTAGCCAAATTGTTATTAGTTCTATTGTCTTTTTTGTAGGGATTGGATTTTCATTTAAAATAGCAAAGAAAATTGCTGATATGATGAATAAGAATAAAACGGCTGGCTCCCACTAATAATGTTCTGTCCATCTTCTAAAAATATTATGTTCAATACCGAATTGATCTAGCATCTTTCCTACAATATGAGTTATCATATCATCCATAGTCTTTGGTTTGTAGTAAAAGCCAGGCATTGCAGGTAATATGATCACGCCGGTTTGAGATAGCTTGAGCATATTTTCAAGATGTATTCTAGAAAGAGGTGTTTCCCTTGGTACAATTACTAATTTTCGCGATTCTTTTATGCATACTCCTGCAGCCCTAGATATAAGATTGTCATCATAGCCATTCGCAATACTTGACAATGTTTTCATGCTACATGGAATGACTGCCATTCCATCTGTTTTAAAAGATCCACTGGAAATAGAAGCAGCCATATTGTCATTGCTGTAATACTTGGAAGCAAGTGATTTCACATAGTCAATACTCTTATCAGTTTCTATAACGATGTTTCTGTTTCCCCATTCACTTATGATTAAATGTGACTCTACTTTAAGATCTTTCAATACTTCTAGTGTCTTGATTCCATAAATAACTCCCGAACTGCCAGTTATTGCTACAATAAGTCGCATTACTTCAATTGCGCGCTTATTTTGATATATATTTTGATCATATGATATATGAAGAAAATTAAGGTTTATTTACTTAGAAACAAAATCTAGACTTTGAGGCATGTTAACAGTCTTTGGAACCATTGCATTAGATACAACCCGTACGCCTTTTAAAACGGAGATAAAAATTATGGGAGGGGCTGCCACCTTTGCATCTCTTTCATCTAGCTTCTATACACGTACATCGATAGTTGGGGTGACAGGTTTTGATTTCCCATCTCATTACAGAGAGATTCTAGACAAGAGAGTAGATACAAAAGGAATAATCACTAACCCACGAGATAAGACATTCCATTATGATTCCACGTTTGACTATGGCCTTTCTCATCGGACGACTAATAAAACAGAATTAAATGTAATATCACATTTCGAACCTACAATACCCGATGAGTATCAAAAATCAGAATACATTTATCTAGCTAATAACGATCCTATTCAAAACATAAAGTTACTGGAATTTTTTCCAAATCCCAAATTGACTGTTTGTGATACGATCGAATATTGGATTCTAAATAAACGGGATGAAGTAATCCAGATGATGAGCAAAGTTAATGGAGTAGTAATTAATGATGAAGAAGCAAGATTATTGTGTAAGACTACTAACCTGATTAAATGTGCCAAAATGATAATGTCATGGGGACCACAGTTTACAGTTATAAAAAAGGGAGAGCATGGTTCGTTGTTATTTATGGGCGACGATATTTTTCCTGCAGCGGCTTACCCAATGGAAGAAATCGTGGATCCAACTGGAGCAGGAGATGCTTTTGCTGGAGGATTTATTGGTTACCTTGCTCAGCAAGATAGTCTTAGAGTCAGGAGTTTCAAGGAAGCAGTAGTTCATGGAAATGTTATGGGAGCATTCGCTGTTGAGGATTTTGGGGTGAAGAGATTACTCTCTATTACAAAGGACGATATTCAAAAAAGATTTGAGATATATCGCAAGATTGTTGAATTCTAGCTATTTTCAGTTATATTTTAAACATTAAATTTAGAGATTCGAGGAAGCAATTTGGTTGATATGACGAATAAGTATCATGTCTTTCTAGGTCTCTGTTCATTTAACCATCTTTTCTAAACTCATTTCATATGAAAATCAACAATCAGATTGAAACTGTGTATTACTTGTTCTATGCTACTCTCTCTATCTCTCTATCTATTTCTTACAAGAAGAAATAGTTATCATCAAAAATCTTTCTGTTCTATAAAACAATGGTAGATAGAATGGAATAGCGTTCTAATTCTAATTAATCAACTTATTCTAGTAAAATATTTAATTAATTACCTATGCATCCTGCTTTCTACTTAACTTACATCCGACCGAACCATTACAATCTGATAATAAATTTGCCCACCTAATATTCTAAATATTATTATACATTCTTGATCTGTTGCTTTAATCTAAATAATTTATATACCGTTGTTTCTGTTAGATGGTAACGTTTTCCTACACCGGTTGGTCTAGAAACTACTCTGTGTATTATAACTTTCAATGTAAATCAGTCAAAAAAGAGTGGGTAAAAAAGGGGTGAACTAGTTCGTGAAAAGTTCGTGAACTTGTTCATTTGTATGTAACACTAAAGACTCGATATTTATATAACTTTGCTTTTTTTATCTTTTTCACCATATTCCTTGATCCTTGAAAATCGATAAGCTGTCTTACCTGCGTATCATTCATTTTCCATGTAAAGAAAAATTACTAGTTGTCATATTATTTTTTTTGTCAAAAAAGATTTATGAACATCCGGTTGCTATGAGGTACCTGTGAGGTATTTGCTACGCTTTTTTGGTAAAG
>DATFPS010000352.1:0-2428 GCA_035264705.1 Nitrososphaeraceae archaeon
TAGATTGATAAACCATTCTCTTCCATTCTGCTTTGTAGGATAGATCTCCCTTACTTTGAAGTTATGTATTGCCGTAGTAGTGCTAGGAATATGTGGTGGTAGAAATAAAATTTGAGGATAATAATAGTAAATGAATATAATAATAATTGTAGCAATGATAGCAAAAGTAATAATGATGATGATTATTGTAAATAACCAACTATGTTTTTTATTCAAAATTTAATTCCTCGTTGTTATAATTTTAATATGCTATCTATGATAGACTTTGCATTTTAATCTATCTAGTTGAAATGCTATGATGGAAATGATTGACAGCACATTAGAAAGCGTTCTCAAATCAATCAATCATTGTTAGTTTCTATTATAAGATACTCAGATATTCGTCTTAGGATAATCTGAAATGAGTCTTGCATGTTAATACGCAAATTCTCTGTTTTCTTTTTTGCTATGTCTGTCTATCTAGTTAGATGATTTTTTAGGTTATACTGTTCAACACAAAAATTATAATAATAAAACATATTTAGAAGGAAAGAGAAGATAACGAAAATGGGCGTATAGTATCCTGTTGTAGGCGTTGCTCAACCATCCTATACTACTACGACCAATTTTATCTTTCGCCCTATTTCCTCCATATAGCGATGAGCTTCTACAATTTTGTAAACCTGGAAACTTTACCTACGTTCATACGATAATATCTCTTGCCCTGAGATTGTCAACTTTATGCTTTACTAGTGGACCACAGGTTTCATTGCAAAGTATCAAAGGAAATTTACTGGAGGGCTGTATCAGCAAAAGCAAGAGACAAGAAATACAATTTCTAAAAGACTTGGATAAAGGAGACATAAGGAAACACTAGATAGTTACAAACATGTGCTAAAACATCGGATAGCCTAAAGCTTTGATTTAGTTTGCCTTATTAAGATATTTAATAACTGTAATTAATGTAGTTGCAAAATAGAGTCAATTTGTTTGTATTCCACCGAACCTGCCCTGATATTAGTCTCTAAAGGGACTCGTGAGAAAAAAATTTTCATAGAACCGCAAGAAGCACTCCTGTAAGATACTGCAAATAGTTTGATCTTTTTGAATATTTCTTTCTTATACCATTCCGTTACCCAATTCTTCAAGATATGCAATTTCCGATAATGGTTTTCTTTGTCGTGGTGTAAAGGCCTTCTCTCGTAGTCGTTCAGGTAATACATCATGGGTGTCTTGGTATCCTATTGCTATCATGATGCCTACTTCGTAGTCTTCAGGAACATTAAAGACTTCTCTGGCTTTTTGTACATCAAAACCACCCATTTCATGCATTATTAACCCTTGATTAAATGATTCAAGAAACATATTCTCATTTGCAGCTCCTAAATCATGAAAATGGAGCCTATTAGGTTTTTCATTATCTGTATATGTCTTCTTTGTTATTGCACAAATGAGAATTGGAGCTCTCTTGGCGTAATCATTTATCTCTTTTAAAACAGATTGTGCTTTCTTTAATATTTCAGGATTGTCGTTTGTAAAAACAATGTAGCGCCATGGCTGTTCGTTACGCGAAGAAGGTGCCCATCTGGCAGCCTCAAGAATAGATAACAGTTTCCGTTTTTCTACAGGGCGAGTAGAAAACGCCCTGGCGCTCCATCTTCTTGATATTAGTTCACTTACAGGAAAGTCTGTCTTTGCTGTTTTTGCTACGATTTCTTTCTTGCCCAACTCAGTCGATGTTCTATTATTATGAACTGCTATTATTATTATTGTTGCAACATGTTTATATTTTTATAATATCCGGAAGATAACGCTATATACATCTAAAAACCTTCAAAGTATGCTTTTATACCGTGTTTTACATAATCTTATCAGCAATGTCCAAGTCCAAAAAAGCAGAAGGAAGCAGTCGAAGTGGTAAACAACTATCTTCTAGGACAAAAAAGCAAATAGATTCTCTACCAGAGCATGCACAGCACATATATAAAAAAGCTCATTCTAGTGCTCTAGAGCAATATCAAAGCGCTGAAAAAAGACGTGGTGGTAAAAAACAAAGTGCCGAAGAGGTAGCACACAAAACAGCATGGGCGGCTATCAAAAAAGAATACAAGAAAAAGGGAAATGAATGGGTACAGAAAGAAGACGACTAGACAACAAATTAGTATCATAATTCAAGTCATTGAAGGAGATAAAAATAGTATTATATCTCTTTTTAACGTGAATACAATAATTCCTAAGAGTTCGCCGCATTGCCAAATAGTCACTTATAAAAAGTAGTAAGCAAAAATTATCAATTACAAAGAAGAGAAGTAAATGACAACTTCTATTAATACCAATAATGATAACAATATTGTAGATGGCTACTACTATCATGACAGAATAATTAAAGACATCGAAGATTCTTCTGAATTTCCAACTACAATTAAACCTATGTTAGCTACACTGATAG
>DATFPS010000353.1:0-2979 GCA_035264705.1 Nitrososphaeraceae archaeon
GCTCTACCTGGGTCGATCGGTCTATATCATCATTAGGCAGATTATGGAATATGGTCAGTTTAGTAAAGATTTATTCTACTTTCCTGCAGAAAGGAAAAAGATGCAAACTATTAGACCACAATTGAATGATAGATATTCATAGAGCAAATGAATTTGCAACCAAAAAACGAGAAAAAGCTTGTAAAAAACAAAATTATAAATTCTAGTAGTATTTAGTGAGGGCGTATAATGCCAAAATGTTCATGAACAAAACTTGATGTTGATGAACATGTTCACGCACCCTTTTTTTGAAAGTATAAAACAGAGTAAGGTAGAGCTAAGTATCAATCGATATAACTAACCAAAATGTTACCAGTTAATAGAACTGAAATTTGAAAATTAATTGGATTAAAAACCGTAGATTTAGAATATATAATAAAATATTAGAGATATTAGTTAATATTTTCATAATAAGATTGTTATATGTACTTAATAGAAGTATAATCAAAAAGAATAATTTTATAGCATCGTGCAGACATTCTTTTAGAGTTAGTTGCTCATCCAAATGCCAGGTTTATTCTATCTAAGAATTGCTTAGTCAATTATATATGCATATATCATAAAAAAACGAATGATGATAATCTTTTCCTTATTCTTTAACCAGTTCTCACATCAACTATATGAATATAGTCTAAACCAATATCTTCTATCGATGTTGTCTATTTCTTTGGCAAAGTCAAGATAACAATAGGATATCTAATACAGCATAGCTTTTTCCTTAAATCAATAGAGCATAGAATCAAGCTCTTTATTTAACACAAAGATATAGCTTAAGATCTCCTATTTCTCTTATGCTATTCAAAAGAATAAAAAGAAGAACAACAACACATTCGAGGCGTATTAATATGCACTACGTCTACACTTTTCAGGACTTTTACGAGAACATTAATAGTATCTATCTTCATTTAAGAAAACAAATCATGTTTAAATATGGAATTGATATGCATAATGAAATGTTTATTGGAATAGGAATTTAATAAATAGAGCGTTGTCAGATATCTTGCGTTAATATATCTAGATCTTTCTTTCCTATCTGCATACAAGTATAAAGAACAATCAGCAAGAAATGGCGACATTTATTGCGTTGAGGCTACCTTGCTATATATGCTGATCCTGATGGTGATATGGTCAAGTAATCCAGGAATCTACATAATCTTTTTTATGAGAAATAGATAATAACATATACTGCCAACAATGTCTGTAATTTCCAAAACCATAACTCTACGCGTCCCATCTAATATAATCTATCTTGCGCTTAAAGATACACGTTTAGAAAAGATCTTCCCTGAATTCTTTATTGGAATTACAAGGAAACTTGTAATTGATAAGGCAAATAAACAGATTACTTTTAGGACTAATACTCAAGATAGTCAAATTGAAATTATTGAGAACTTCAGATTAAAAATATCTGGGACTAACAATACACAGGTTGACTATATAACAGAGACAAACGTGCAAGAGGGCAATTTAGTGATAGAGTCAATATTACAGACGCACATAGCAAATATTTTATACGCTCTTTTAATGCTTGAGGTAGGATATATCAATGGAGTAATGGAAAAGGCTTGATCACATACGTTCAATCTCCTATTCTTGTTTTACAATAGTGTTCGATTTTATGCTTTAATTTCTACAATGAGCCACTTTTCGCTTCTAGTTTTTTTGGACTAAAAACAAAGCATTAATTTTTTATACTAGTGATGACAATGTATGTGCTTATCAGTTTATTATTAGGAAGGTTCAAGATAACAACAAGAAAAAAACCAAAACAAGAAATTCAAGGTAATCATAAATAAAAATTAATAACAATGAGTTATAAAATAGATGAACAAAGCCATCCACGGCATAAAAAATCAAGAAATATTGAAAATGTCCTTGTATTACAAGGAGGAGGTTCTCTTGGTGCATTTGCGTGTGGGGTATTCAAGGCATTAGTAAAAAAGAAAATAAGAATAGATATTGCTGCTGGTACGTCTATTGGAGCTGTAAATGCAGCCATAATCGTAGGAAGTAAAGGTGATCATCCTGAGAAAGATCTTGAAGACTTTTGGATGGAAATTGCAGAAAGCAATCCTATGCTTCTTTCTGATACATTCACATTTGAATATGATACTACTGCCAGAAGATACATAACCAAGAAAATATCTTCTGCTTCGGCTAATGCTGCAATATTTGGGGTTCCAAAAATGTTTGTTCCAAGATGGCAGTCCTCATGGAATTGGGAAAAAAATGCGTCCTTATTAAAAGAAGAGAAAGGTCTGCAATATTTTGATCCACGAAGCTGGACGTATATATATGACCATTCTCCACTTGCAAAGACACTTGATAAGTATATAGATTACAAAAAGCTTAACCTTGCTGCAACACAAGAAGATTTACCATCTGTCCTTCATCTTATAATAACTGCTGTGGATGTCATGACTTCAAAACCGCTTGTATTTGATAATACTAAAATAGAAATTACAGCAAAGCATATTCTAGCAAGCTCTGGTTATCCAATATATGGATTCCCGTGGATTGAAGTTGAAGATGGTGTATATGCATGGGATGGTAGTCTACTTAGCAATACACCTGTAAGAGAAGTAATTTCCGTATCTCCGCGAAATGATAAAAATATCTTTATAGTGGAGAACTACCCTAGAAAAATACATACGCTTCCTTCCAATATGGCAGAAGTCGAAAGTAGAGCTAAAGATATAATTTTTTGCGATAAGAATATGGATAATATAAAAATGTCAAAGCTAATTACAAGACATATTCATCTTATAGAAAGTCTTTATGAGGTATTTGAGAAATTCGATCAATCAAAGCTTGATCCTGAGGTTGTTAAGAAGATAAAGGCAGAGTATAATACCCTTATAGATAATTATGGTGCCGAGATCAGGTCTGTTACAAGAGTTATTAGAAGTGAGATAGAATCGCCTTCCATTCTTCAAAATG
>DATFPS010000354.1:0-7056 GCA_035264705.1 Nitrososphaeraceae archaeon
TAGCGCTTTCATTAATATGGAGAGGAATAGTATGTATAGTGATAGGTATCCTCGGACTTTTATTGATATACACAGGTATTTTTCTTCCAACCTATCCGCTCGACGTCCTAGATGACAGTTACTCAGATGGCAACAATGAAAAAAATACTATAAATATAAAGCAGCCCGTATTTGTGGCAAGCCAAGGCTTCTTTTTTCTTGGAATGTCTATGGTTGGTCTTAGTATGATAATTGCATATAGGCCAGATGTATTGTATGTTAGAAATAGGCCTAAAACATTAGAGACAATTTGGGAACGCTATCCGATATGGTTTAATGATAATATAAAACTTTTAGCTAGAAATTCTGAGCCTATTGTGCAAATTAAAAGTTTAATGACAGATGAAGAAGTCTATCTATTATGGCGTTATGATTACATTCTAGCTGACGTGTATGGTACGCCACATTTAGTTAAATCAGATAGCTGTGTTCCAAAAAGTTCAACAATCTTTAGAGACAGGCAAAGCGGAAAAATGATTGGAAAGGGTAAATACATCGGATATTTTGTCTGATAGTATATAGAGAAAAATAAAATTAAAAACATAATATACATCTCGTTTATCGTGTAACTTTAGCAATGTTTTCTTGGAGGAACAACTAAATAAGCTAATTGAGAAATCGTTGGTGTTGAAACAATGAGCTTGTCTGAATAAAAAGATAAAATGTAGATAAGGAAAGTATCTGACCTTTTATTAATTGCAAGTTAAAATTAGATGGGCGGATAAGTTGATATTCTCTCTTCATTGTATATCCCATCCCTTGTTATGATAATATATCATTAGTTTCTTCATTGCAAAAACATAACATGAGATACTATACACGAATCACACAGAGACTGATAGAGATTCTTACATGCTATTTTTTATTAGTTATTTTTATTTGACGGATATATTCGAAGATTTATTGTTATGTATTAGATATCGGAAGACATCTTATAAAATAATAATGATACTACAGTAATAATTGATCCCATTTTTGCCATTTCATTTATAATTTTAGATCCTCTATACAATAAATTCATGCAAGGCTTTTTGATTCAAATAATCCAAACAACAATAATAAACTTCACTATCCATAAATTATCTGTCCTCCTGTTGGACTTTGTTCTTGATGCTCGCGTGATTGTTGTTCGCGTACTGCTCTTATGGTCTCTGTCATTTGTCGTTTTAAATTTGCTCCTTTCTCTCTAAGTTGCTTAGCGTCTATTCTCTTTAAAGAATCATTATCTGTGATATTACTAATTGATTCTATAAGAATTGCAGCTCCTTCTGGGTCTGGGATCCCACTTGATGCAGGTATAAGCACAGCTTTACAAGCAATGCCATTTGATAGACATGAGGATAAAAGGCCCCCTGATATCCCGGCTATAAAGGTAGTATTTGAAGGAGGAGCAGGAGAAGAAGAAAAATCTTTTTTCTCCCCAGTATCGTCTTTATAAAAACTATCATTATTATCCTCTCTGATGGCACTAGACAATATCATGGGTTTTCTGCTAGAGTCTGGTATGCCTTCAACAGGGATCCCCTCTAATACCATGACTTCTCTTACTTCATTCTCCTTGGCCCACTTTACAACAGTATCTAATACCGAATGAATACCTTGTATCATTATGGGTGCTTCACATACCAATACGCAAATATTTCCCTCTTGATTTGAGTATAAACGAAAAGGATGTCTTATCTTTCCTGCAATATAGATGACGCCAGGTACAATAAACTCGGACTCTACACATGCTATCTGATGCATATGCAGTTGCTCAATAATATGAGAAGTACTGATTGATCCTACCAAGCCAGGGCCAGGAAAGCCTGCAATAAGAATTGGATTGTTAAGTCTTATCTTATTCTGTCTAACTGCTATAATAGATTTGACTCTTGTTTTTCCGTTATCATTTTCTGCCTTTCTATCTATTAGTTGTGAGGAATTAACAGATTTTTTTGAGTGTGTCACTATGATTTATTATGATTATTACCATTCTTAATGCTTTGTGTATATGCGTCTCACCTGACCCTGACCCGCGGACATACGACTAATGTAATTGTTATAATTAAGTCGCAATTAGATATATAGACAAACAACAAAGAGTTATAACAAGTTTTTATTTGATATACTTTTTGATAATTAAGCAAAAGCTAACACAATTTTGTTTTACTAAGAGTGTGTAGTATTTACTAACATGACATGTTAATAGCAATTTTGTTAAGTTATAATTTGGGTAGTTATTGAAAAAAGACTCTCTTTACATCACTAAAAAACCCATTACTGGCACAAGAGTAAAGAGCTTGTAGTTAAGCTTATTAATTACTTGATAAAGGACTTGTTTAACGGTGGTAGTTAATATTATGACCCAAAACCAATAATATTGCATTGAAGCACTGTTCGATGAGTCTAGTCATATTTCAATAGGTTCATAGAAGATCTTCGATTATTATAATGTGTTTTGATTCACAATAAATACAATAAATATGGTTTTGTATAAACACTTTGTCTATTCTTTATAAACATGAGAAGAAAATTTTTCCCAACTACTTAATATTGCTAGTAATCTGCCATCAGTTATTGATCAAATAATATTAAATCTTAATCACCAATAAAAACTAATCACTGACTGACGTATCATGCCTATTAAGTATGAATTGAAATCAGACTCGACAGTTTCAACAAGGATGCTTAGCCTATATATATATGTATATTTATATTGTAGCAACAATGAGTTTGTTTTAGATTAAAATATAGCTGACTGTTAAATAGGCATCAGTTGATATCAGCGATTTTTTCCCTGGTATATAGGAATCTTATAGCTTCGATCGATAAAGTATTTTTAATCTGGCAAGTTGTTTTTCCTATTGTATACATATTTGTAGCAGGTTATTCATATTCTGCATTACTAGGAGACGACGCTGTCAGATTCGGCAATGCTCAGATCGCATATCCTGCGTATTTAGCAGCAGGCATGATTGGTTTTAACGTTATGAATAGCAGCACAGTAGCCGGGAGCATAATTTGGAATGATAAACGAAACGGAATGTTCCAACAAATATTGGTAATGCCATTTACCCGGATGCAATATATCGTTAGTAATCTTCTCACCATTATGCTGATGGGACTTGCTAGTGCCTCGCTCATCGTGGTGGCTGGTTTTCCAACGATGCTCGGTAATGCAAATCCTACTCTATTGTCTATACCTTATACAATATACGCGCTCCTTTCTGGAGCGATATTTTTCGGTTCAATTACCATTATCATTTCTACCAAACTTAAAAGTAGTGAAGGATTCAATGTGATTGTTAATGGTATATTTCTTTTCTTTGCATTTGCTAGCTCGGCTTTTTATCCATCAGATGGAGTACCCGAACCATTACACACTGCATTTTACATTAACCCATTGACATACATAGTGGATATTACACGGGCAGGCATCTTTTCACAGATTAGTATATTTACCACTATTGAAGTTGTTGTAATGGCAGCTCTTTCCGCAGGAGCATTTCTGATGGCTACCTTGTCGATGATGAAACTGAAAATCTAAAGTCTAGTTTGGCATACCGCTATGCTTCTTTTCCGCAATTTACTATAGTTAGGAATACATCTTCTAGAGACGGAGGAGTTATAGTTATACTTTCAATCTGTATGCCATTGTTTGAAAGCAATTCCATTATTTTAACTATAATTTCCTGGGCATTAATAGAGCTTATACAGACAGTATTTGTTTCGGGAATATCAATATGTGAATTATTAACAACCCTATTTAGCAAATGTAAAATCGATCCGGCTGGAATGTTTTTTAACTTAATTTCAATAGTCTTCATGCCACCGTACTTCTGTTTTAACCCAGCCGGTGTATCAAAGGCAAGTATCTTACCTTTGTTTATTATAGCAATTTCGTCGCAAAGATACTCTGCTTCTTCCATGATATGTGTAGTAAAGAAAACAGTTAGGCCAGCTTCTACTTGCTTTTTTATATAGTCTAACAGCATTCTTCTAGCAGAAGGGTCCAGGCCTACCGTTGGTTCGTCAAGAAAAAGCAAGTCCATTTCATGCATAAATTCACGCGCAACTTGCACTCTTCTCCTTTGACCAATTGAAAGTTCATCATTCTTTATATTTCTGAGACTCTCTAAATCAAAGGCATGTAAAAGCTCTCTCAATTTATCCTTTCGTTTTTCGCTTGCAAGTCCCCATAAAAAACCGTAAAGATCGAGAGATCGCTCTACCGTTAAGTTTGCCTCAAAGCTAGGTTGTTGCAAGACAACTCCAATTCTTTTTCGAACTTCTGATGAATGCTTCACAATGTCTTTACCAAAAAGATACACTTTTCCCGATGACGGGCGAATAAGAGTAGTCAGTACTTTTATTGTAGTTGTCTTACCGGCACCATTTGGCCCAAGAAAGCCAAACACCTTTCCATATTCGACATCAAGAGAAATTCCATTTATAGCACGTATATCTTTATTGTAATATTTCCGAAGTTCATGCACAGAAATGCAATGTTGATCTCCACTCAAAATTGTATATGCTATTTAACATGTCTAATTTTTGTGTTTATTATTAACGACTATTGTCAAAACATATAGGCAAGTTATTTATTGATAATAATAATAAGGAGGAGGTTTGCTCGCTTTGTCTGCTGATTTTCAAAAGATGGTGGAAGTATTGCTGAGTCAGAAACCAGAAATCAGCGCTGAACAGATTAGAGATATGATTGATGAAAAGAAGCGAAAGATTGGCGCTGGTTATCTAACGGATCAAGGAGCGTTATTCTTGGTTGCTGCTGATCTGGGTATTTCCTTTGAAAATATTCCGAAATCACAATCTGGCATTAAGGACCTTTACATTGGTGCAAAAGATGTCACTGTTACAGCGAGAATAATGAATATTTATCCTATTCGTAAATTTACAAAAAAGGATACTAATGAAGAATCCAGAAATAGAACCTTAACTATCTATGATAAGGAATCAAGCGTGAAACTAAAACTCTGGGATAATCAAACTAGTATACCTGATGAAATAGGCTTAAAACCAGGGGACCTTGTAAAGATATCACAAGGCTATGTCAAATCAGGCCTTGATGGCAGGCCAACGATTAATCTGGGTTCTAATGGTATGATCGAAAAATTAAGTGATGGCGATAGCCCCATTCCGAATATTGATACTAAATTGACTACAGTTGATGATGTAAGAGAACCTCAGGATAATGTTGTGATTGTTGGTAAGGTTAAGTCCAATCCGAGAGTCTCGGAATTTACTAATATCCGAGGTCAACAAAATAGGTCACTTCAAATGCAGATCTCTAGTGAAGACGGTTCTCGTACATTACGTGTCGTCATTTGGAATGTCGAAGAAGAAAGGATTCCAAAGGTGTTTAACACAGGTGCGAGAGTTAAATTGATTGGAGTAAAAATAAAACAAGGTAATCCGCAATATGGCAAAGGCGATTTTGAAATTCATGGTGACGAAGGAACATCACTAGAATTTTTTGGAGCTCAGGAGGAAATTGAAGTTATGCCTTTGCGGATATTATCAATAGGAAGAGATAGTGGAAGAGGTAACGTTACCTGCCTGGCAATAGATAGAGGTGGTAAATTCGTAGCTCTCACTGTTGATAGTACACTGATTGATGAAGAAATGACTCCTGAAGTGATGATTGAATGTGTTCCTAGTAGAATCTTTGGTACGAACATTACCCTTTCCAAGGATGAGTCCTATATTAGAACAATAGACGATGACCCGTCATTTCCAAAACTAGCAATGCTAGAGTCGAAGATAAAAGATATTCAATTATCAGATAATCCATTCATCATAGAAGCTATTGTTTTGCAATCACCTAATATGACTGAGGTTAATACTAAGACCGGTGAAGTTGTGCCTGTGACAGATACATTACTAGGTGATGACACAGGTGAGATACGATTAATAGGTTGGCGATCTCAAAGCTCTTCAGTTAATCAGGTAAATGTAGGCGATAGGATAAAAGTAATTGGTGCCACAGCAAACAACGGGAGAGAGGGAAAAGTAGAGCTCACACTAAAGCCGTATTCTTCCATTGTAAAGGTAGGTTAAAAAGATCTAGTAATATTATTTTTCATATTTACTATCTCTTGAAGAAAATATATATATATATATATATATTTATTTATTAATTAATTAAGTTTTTAATCCTATTATCATATCATAATATGCGCAAGATCAAGAATAAAATGTCAATCCCAAAAACCTCGGGTAGTTATGTATTGTCTTTCAGCTTCATAGATACTTTTGTACGTTTCATCCTCATCCACATAATTACGAAGAATGCGCGCTGCGGTGTCTGCACCTATCCCATGACCGGCCAGTACAACAACTGCTTTCTTGCCAAAATTATTGATTAGCGATGCAATTTTCCATGCACGCTCAAATTTATGATTTTCCTCTGCTGAGAGCTTGTTTCCTGTGAGCCTTTTTGCAATAATTTTTGTTAAATCATAGTCATATGATGACGTTCTTGTTATTAGTCTAGATCTGCATGTCGGGCAGGAAAGACTTTCTGGAATTTCTCTGGTTTCGATGGTTCTTTCCCATTTTCCACATCGAATGCAAATCAGTCTATGCTTGGTTTTTTCCAGTCTTTCTTTTACAAGTTCAATTACCCCTTTTTCAATGCTTAATGGGGTAGCGGAGAACTTTGTAGAATGTTCTAAAATGGGCTTTGCTAGATCGGAGAAGTCGCTAGTTTCAATCCAGTGAATTTTTATTATCTCATTTTGTATGTTGCGCATTATTTTTTCTGTTTGAGTAATGTCATATTTGTCATGTATGATCTCTCTTATTGACTCTTTGCTTATCGGAGTTTTAGCATATCTATCGTAAATAATACGTGCAACTTTTTTATCATAGACTGCTTCTCTGTTTATCATCCCGAATCTTTTTGCCACCATCCAGACCCTCCAGTTGATGTTGTGAGTGCCAGTAAAGGAAACAATAATTATAGCTTCAAGATCACATTTTTCTTTAAGTATCCGCTCAACATGATCTTTTCCT
>DATFPS010000355.1:0-3371 GCA_035264705.1 Nitrososphaeraceae archaeon
GGTATGACTAGGGAAGAGGTTGAGAGATTCCTTGAAAGTAAATTGAATTTGCAGATGGCAACCATCGATGAACATGGTGAACCCAATATCCAACCCGTATGGTTTTACTATGATAAAAATGGAGAAAAACTCTCAATAACCACATCTAAATTAGCCAAGAAAACTCAAAATCTCCGGAATAAACCAAGTATTTATTTTTCCATAGATGATGAGAATCTTCCCTATAAGGGAGTCAAAGGTAGAGGTATTGCGACTATAATAGAAGATCCAAGTAGAATTCTTCCACAAGGAGATAGAATTAGTATGAAGTATCTTGGTACACTCGATCACCCAGTAGCAAAAATGATATCAGATCGTTCAAAGAAGGGAGAAACTGTAGTTATTGAAATTAGTCCGAAGTTCTTTTCTACATGGGATTATGGTAAAATGCAGCGATGACTTACCCGCTAGTAAGTTTATTCTCTCTCTTATCCATTAATTCTTTTAGTTTCTTCCGGTTTACTACTTTTATATTATGGATCTCCAAAAAATGACTCGGAGAATAACAAGTTGGGATGCTTGGTCGATAAAATATGATCTTAATCGATCGATTCCCTAGATAAATTAAGAACTAAAAACTTATACTATACATCAAGAGGCGATTTATTGTATGTGAACAAATTGATTACTGCTAATAGATTAGTATTGTACTACAGAGCCGAACTCACTACCAATATTGCTGGAATCTTACATCATATGTTTGTCCCAACCGGAATTGTTCATATTGATAGAATAAAACAATTACATATGTATAATTTAAGAGATTCCAAATAAATGAATTGCAACTAATAAGTAGGACAAAATATACCATGTCAGGATAGATATTGATATGAATTATGAAATATAAATTAGTGGCATTAGCATATCCAATGCTGTTGGTTTACTGCTGATGCAACTTCGTTGTCGTTTGTTGTCGACCGTCCCGTCTCATCGCCATGAATCTACTCTACCACCGATTTAACTTTGTTAAATATGTCGGATCGGGTATTTCATAGCCACAATACACTATTTGCATTGGGATGATACCATAATTAAGATCAAAATGAGAAATTATCAAAGGTACTATCAACAAAGCTATCGATAGATGGTTACAGTACATTTGTTATAATAATCAAACTTTGAATAGCAAAAAATATTTAGAACAATAGGAGTTATTTTCAATAAGACAGTTGAAGAGCAGAGATGAGATCGAAAGAAAAAATATGATGCAACTAAAACTCCGATGGAAATATCTTTCATGTATTATATATTTAGAAAGAATTCTTCTAAAGCATTCTTTGGGTTGTAATTTTGATTCAAATAATTAATTAGATAAAGGTTTATCCATTATAGCAGATATATATATATCCACGACATAATACTCCTTGAAATTCTATGTAGGCTGCTCTGGATGGACTTATACTGCCTGGCAAGGACCATTCTATCCTTCCACTATGGATAACTCTAAATGGTTAGAATATTACTCTAAAGTTTTTGATTGTGTAGAGATAGATTCTTCATTCTATCGCATACCTAACATCTTTACGGTTAAAAATTGGTCTAAAATAACTCCTAGTAAATTTAGATTTACTGCCAAATTTCCAAAGGTTATAACGCATGAAAAACGTCTAAAGAATGTAGATAATGAATTAAGCCTATTTTTCAAAGCAATGGAACCTCTACATGATAAAATTCTCGCTCTATTGATTCAATTGCCTCCATCACTAGAGATAACTGAGGGATTACAAAGATTAAGGGAGATAATACCTATATTAGATAATAGATTCAGATACGCAATAGAAATAAGAAATCATAGTTGGTTCCAGGATTTGGCATATAACTTCTTTGCCAATAATAATTTGTGTATGGTATGGAGTCAACTTGTAGGTATACGTATACCTCCTATAGTTACTTCAGATTTTTTGTATATAAGATTCATTGGAGATAGAACCATACAGGAGAAAAACTTTGGAAGAATACAAAAGGACAGAACTTCTGAAATGCGAAAATGGTCACGACAGCTTTTGAGGGTTCAAAAAGAAGATACGAAACTCAATCTTGCAATAATAGCAGCAAACAATCACTATGCTGGATTTGGACCAGGAACTGCAAGCATGTTTAGAAAAATAATTGGTTTACCCGAGGTCCATTGGATACATACTAACAAAATAAAAGACCAACCTAATTATGCCGATCCTTCTCCTTCTCCTTCTTCCTTAGACAAACAAAGTACGATGAGTGATTTCTTAGATTGATACTACAATATTTTTCTTGTTATCTCTTAAAGACTATTTAGAATCCATATATTATATTGGGAAGAGCATTTTAATATGATTGAATAAATATCATTCTCCGTAGATGCTACGCAGAATTTGTATCACATTGCGCTGAATCATCAGATTTGACGCGGTTGGTGATAGCTTTAGGGTTTGCTCTATTTCATTGAATATTAGAGTCCAATTTGATGGCATACATCGTCACGTAAATACACATCAACTTCTTTTGTTTATCAACCAAAAGATTAAACTAACAACTTGGATTGCTCCCTCTATCCACATTTATAACTAAATACAATAATCAACTTCGATGACGAGACCGATAAGAACATAATGAAGATAATAGCATTTTACAATTAGTGAATAAGATCCAAGCCATTACAGCTAATTTAACTTCATGTTTTACATCAATATTAAAAGAGCAATTAGAACAAACCGCTCTGACTATTTGTAGATATATTTAACAATGAATACAGAAATCAGTCTATCCAGACAATACAGAGAAAGCACCATTGAAATGCTCTATTATTTTGCAAGATATGATAATAATCAAAAACCTTTTGCAGATATGAGTTCAAAAAATGTTATCATGTATCTAGACTCTACTCGTAAACCTGAAAGCATAGATCTTCAACATACATTGATTGGGACATTCAATCTGAGTAAAATGTATCTTCTAAGCTTCTTTAAGCGGTTGCGCTCTCTATCTCTTCCTGTAGGTTCTTGTACTACTCCAGAGGTAATGCAGAATACTCCAAGACTTAGATGCAAACAAATTTTTACTGTTAAACCTTCTAATTTGTGGACTGAAGAAGACAATGCTCTGTTTCTAAAATACCGTGGAAACAAATGAGAAAAGGCATATCATACAATACTATCGCTCGTGATAACAGCTGTAGACCTATTGAAATCTTAGGCTTGAAGATAAAGGATTTGAATTTTATGCTAACTGTTGATAAAAAGCAATACGCACAGGTAAACCATAAATGGAAAAACTAGCACGGAATATCCATCTTATCTGTTTACTCACCTTCCATACATTAAAGACTTGTTATCATCAGCCGATTTAGTACGCAA
>DATFPS010000356.1:0-2546 GCA_035264705.1 Nitrososphaeraceae archaeon
GACTTTCAATCTTTCTAACATCTTTTCGCCTAGCTGATTTGCTAGACTCACATGATCACCAAGAAATAATTTGGTAGAAAGCGGAGCAATGCATAAAGCTACCACTTTATAATCTTTGAGATCAATCTTTTCTATAAAACCTACGCCTGGAGCCCCAATACTAGTCCGTATTTCAAATCCCCCTGAAAATTCTGCAATCACGGTTCCTAAGCCTGTTTTGCAGGAAATCTCTGCATGATGTGCAATTTGTGCTACCTTGTATTTGCTAAGTTTTGTGTCAAGGGCTTCATTGAGAGCATAAGAAAGACTAAGCGCTCCTGCCCCACTTGAACCTAATCCAAAACCTATTGGGATATTAGTTTCATGCTTAATATTAATATAATATGGTCTATGAACAAAGCTAAGATAATTCTCTACAATCCATTTGGATACATTGGCATCTACGACTTTGCCATTAATAGAAATTTGATAATTTGGTGTCTGATGTTCAAAGACTTCTATAACAGTTACAATTCCGCGATCAATAGAAAATCCCGCGCCCTTTGAACCCGCTTGGAGATAGTCACTCGTTTCAGCAGGTTTTATGACAATACCAGTAATGTGACCAGGACTAAATGCCTTAGCTGTTGCTACTGGGGTCGCGACTACTGATACCACACGTCATTATAGTTACCAAAAAATATAAAAATATTGTTTAAGTAGTTTAAATTAGTATAAATTAATCCTATGTCTCGCTATGCACGAAGATTACAGAAAATAGGAAGTAGTATGCTAATATCCTTACCTAGCGAATGGGTAAAGAACAACAACTTGAAAAAAGGAAATATGGTAATGATCGAAGTTAACAGAAATAACTCCATCTCATTATATCCTTCTGATATAGACGCTGAAGATGTAAAGGAGGTAACTATTCCACATCCTCAACAATCGATGGATAGTCTTACAAATCAAATCTATGGTGCCTATCTACTCGGATACGATATCATACGTATTAAAGGAAAGTCTCAAATATCTTTTGATGATCGAGAACTTATCAAGCTTGCAATGAGAAAACTTGTAGGACTAGAAATCGTCGATGAGAATGGATCTAATATAATTTCGCAGTTCTTGCTAGATGCAAATACATTGGATGCTGAGAAGATTCTTAGACGAATGAGTTCTATCGTAGCAGGTATGTATAAAGATACTCTAATAGGAATTCAAAAAAAGGAAAATGGTAGTAGTAAGAAATCAATTGTTAGTCGAGATGATGAAGTAGACAGACAATATTTTTTACTCGTCAGATTGATACGGAGTGCAATGATGGATCAGAAACTGGCGAGCAAACTCAATTTAAGCAATATTGATATTTTGGATTATCGAATAGCTGCAAATCATTTGGAAAGTGCTGGAGATTATATTACAGATTTTGCAACAGCGTTGCCTATTATTTGTCATGATAAGCTCATCGAAGAGATAATTCACGCTGCCTCTTTAATTGAGAAAATGCAGGAGAAATCTATTGCTGGTTTTATAAATAAGAATCGAGTTGAATCAAATGAAGTTGTCAAAATCTATAGTAATTTTAATGACCTGTTGAATTTAACAAAGGAACTTTCTGCGCAGACAGAAATAGAAAAACAAGATACTCCAATTGCACTTCTTAATTCTATCTTTTCAATGGATAAGATTGCGAGATGCTGGGTTGACATAGCTGATTTAGTAAAGCCTGTATATTTAACGGCGGCCTTACGGAACGCTTAAAATTCTGAATCGAAAATAGTTGTTCTAATCATCCGTCTAAGCTATAATTAGTCTTTGAAAAATAAAGCGCTTTTTAGAACCTGAAAAATCTTTCATCAAACTAATAATTAAAGAATGCGGACTGTCTCCTAGTATCTATTTTTATTAGCATCTTATCCATTATATTTCTAATATGTACATCTTCTATTATCCATATTAGCCATAAGAACAGCCTAGTACAGAGTATCACACTTACAAGCATCTTTTAATTGTAATGAAGCTAATCAACATTCATTTCATTTGATGGATTAAATATATCTTAAAAAATGAATATTTAATATTATTATCTAGCATCCTTTGAACTATAAACTTGAATTATTAAAGTGAGATGATATGATATTAGGCAAATTATATATAAAATTGAATTATAAGATTTACACAGAATCTAATTAACTACCACAAGTTGTATTTTTTTAGTATGGGAGACATGCTTAGAGATATAAGGGATTCTACTTCTTATGCAGCCGAAATTCTGCATGAACTCGGTTCATCAGATGTGCACAAATCCTTGGAGAGAATCAGAGAAACTGCTACGACAGCGCAATCAATAATCGAATCTCTTAAGGACCCACTGATGATGAAGAATATAGAAAATCTTCGTATAACAGCTGAGGCAATGCAGAATATCTCTGCGAAAGTTGAAAATATGCTAAATGAAATTAAGCAGACAGGCGTAATTGATGAGGCAAGCACAACCATTAAATCAGCTAGAAAAACTATAGAATCTGCTGAGACTAATCAAAACTTTGCCGAAATGATCTCTG
>DATFPS010000357.1:0-3178 GCA_035264705.1 Nitrososphaeraceae archaeon
AGGTGCTTTCAATCTGAAAACGAGCCCTGGAAATTGATCTGGATGATATTCCACATCAGGAAAAATCTGAGTGATTAAATTTAAGTTGACAGTTTGATTTATAGTCGCAGAAGCAACGACGTTCTCTATGCTTACTATAGGTTTGGTTTGCGGCATATTGAAATGCCTTTATAAAGGCGACATATATATACCTGTAGAGCTATCGTTTATAGTAGATTTAACTAGAGGTTTAAAAATGCTTTATAAAATTTAGGTCAAAAATTTCAATTAACACATATAAATTTTAACCTACAAAGAGGTTTCAATTTGATATTTATTTGATGTTATTAAAAACAATGTGAATGCATATATCATTAAGATGGACCATTATTTATCAAATTTACATATATTATAGGTGTTTTATAATGATGTTTATTATTCTTTTATTCATGGTTTTAAGATTTCAATAGTACGTAGTCTTAACTCAGACATAACAAAACGAACGATAACGCTCTCCTTGCGAATTTTTGGAGACGGAGAATAGTAGAGTACACTATATTTGGCCTATTTTAAAACATATCGATTAGTTCTTGATAGATTAGGTTAAGCAGAAGAAAATCATAGTCGCATTCATATTTTGCATTAATGTCATTTCTGTTGGTTGGTATAGCATTGGTTAGTCTAGAAACTACTCTGTGTATTATGTGTATTATAACTTTGTCAATGTAAATCAGTCAAAAAAGGGTGGGTAAAAAAGGCTTGAACTAGTTCACCAAGTTTTCATGAACTTGTTCATTTGCATGTCACACTAAAGACTCGATATTTATATAACTTTGCTTTTTGTTGACTTTTTCACCATGTTCCTCCTTGAAAATCGATAAGCTGTGTTAACTATGTATCATTCATTTATTGTGTGCGTGTGCATGCGTGTATGCTCTCTCTACTTGTTTGCCACATATATTAAAAAAGCTCAGCTAGTTCTCGTGGTAAAATTTCTTATTAAAAATAATGCTTGTAATAAAGCTGTATCCGTTGTAAGGTCCTGTAAATAGATGATGATAACTTAGTAAAAGTATTTTTATGGTTCAAAGGGAGAAGATAAAGAAAACGTGAAAATAATGATGCATAAATTACCCTAACCTCCTTACTTTTTTATCGCAACTCCAAAATTTTATTCGTAGATTACGTAAAATGAAGCGTCAGAGTGTACTAAATGATTAGTCAGTTAATCAGTTAGTCGTTCATCCACATCTAATCATCGATAATCCATTGCTTTACAATTATTTCAGTATTATACTCATTTAGGAGTCTCTTCTCTATCCTCTTGATAACCTCCTTCTCATTTCTGTTATCAAAGATAATTATTTCACGTATTCCTTTTTTATCGGAAAGTATAACCTTACTCACCCCCAATCTTCACTTATAATTTCGTCCTATAGAGATCTAGTTAAAGCATTTGTCTGATCATTGCTTCTATATCCATGTAGTAGGTAGTGAAAATAAGGCTAGAAAATAGAATAAGATACCAGTTGGACATGTATGCTGACTATATTAGATGGACATTTTAGCATGAAGTTGTACCTGATATGTGAATCTAGAAATCATGCCAAATACAATATAATGAATGAGAACAAAGAATAAGAAGAAAAACTAAGCGAGAACCATTTAAAATGATGAAATCAAGGGGTCAAGAGGAATTATTATCATTAATTTTTGTGCATAGGAATTATTTTTTGAGAAGTGCGAACTAGTAAATTTTGTTTGTTGGTTTCTAACAATTGTGAAACTTAATCTGATAGAGTGATATAGTTGTCGATTGATTTATTAACACTTTATCCCTAGTGCGTAGCGAGATGTCATCTTTCAGAATTGATACCGATTCACTAGGTGAGATAGAGGTTCCGTCAGATGCATATTTTGGACCTTTTACAGCACGGGCTATGAATAAATATAAAGTTACGGGTCAGAGAGCACACATAAATCTTATCAAAGCATATGTTATGATTAAGATATCTGCAGCACAAGCTAATAAAGAGCTTCATGTTCTTGATGCGAATAAGGCAGATGCTATCATAAAAGCTTGTGACGAGATTCTTTCAGGTAAACTAGTTGAGCAATTCGTTATTGAACCGATAAATTCAGGAGCAGGGACCGCATTTAACATGAATTCAAACGAAGTAATTGCAAACAGAGCACTAGAAATTTTAGGAAATAAAAAAGGAGAATATGAAATCATCAATCCAAACGACCATGTTAATATGTCACAGTCAAGTAATGATACTTTTCCAACAGCGATGCATGTGGCCATCCTGTTTAACCTGAATGACACAGTATCTGCTTTAGATAAACTCATTCAATCATTGTCCAATAAAGCAGAAGAATTCCGCAATGTAATAAAGATTGGTAGAACTCATTTGATGGATGCATTACCCGTAACTCTTGGAAGTGAATTTCAACAATATGCTTATTCATTGACACAGTCAAAAGTAAAGATCATTGAAGTCATAGAAGACCTCCAATACGTTGGACTTGGAGCTACCGCAGTAGGTACCGGTGCCAATTCTCCTAAAGGATATAAGGAAATTTCTATAGATTATCTTTCAAAAATTTCTAACTTAAAGTTAAAACCATCTCAAAATATGTATTACTCTTTGCAAAGTAAATATCCTGTAGCAAACTGCTCCTCTAGCCTGCGCAATTTGGCATTGGAATTGTTAAAAATGTCAAATGATTTAAGATTGATGGCATCAGGACCAGTTGCAGGTTTTGCAGAAATTCTGATTCCAGCGGTTCACGCAGGTTCTTCCATTATGCCAGGAAAAGTCAATCCTTCTCTTGCTGAATGTCTTAACATGATTTGTTTTAACATAATAGGTAACGATGTATCTGTAGCATTGGCAGTACAGGCAGGACAATTTGAGCTCAATGTAATGCTGCCTGGAATGTTAAAATGTGTTTTGGATTCGACAGATATGCTGAAGAACTTCATTCCTATTTTTGCAGCAAATATGATTGATGGGTTAAAGGATAATAGGGAAAAGTTAGAGTCGTATATGAAAAAAAGCCCAATTCTTGTCACGTTGCTAACCCCATATATTGGTTATAAAAAGGCAGCAGAAATTTACAAAGAATTGTTAAGAACAGATAAGACTATAAAAGAATTGGTTTTAAGCATGGGTTTGATGACAGAAGAACAAAT
>DATFPS010000358.1:0-2994 GCA_035264705.1 Nitrososphaeraceae archaeon
ATATATACGTCGATAATATATAAACTAGTGGTAAGATATCTGACTAGTGCTAACAAAGAAAGAATAACTGAGATGCTAATAATCACAGCTTAGTAAACACAAAGAATGTTAATAGATAATATGGCCCACATATCTCAGAAATAGACAATTTGGTTTTACATAATTTACATAGTAGTATATGACAAATATTATATCAATTCTTGATTTATTGGATCTTATTCTATAATACAAACTTGAAGGTAAAATTAATTAACAATTTTAAGACCGATATTTCTCTTTTCATTATGCCTTCTGAACTAGGTTCTAGTCTATTGTCGTTCCATGTTTTTCTTTTCTACCTCCATTGGCTACTATAGCCAACCATAAGTAATCCATCTTTACTTCAGTGCTGGATTGGATGTGTTTGCTTTTTATCAAATCTACATTATTTATAGGTGTCAGGTATTGTTTTTCTTTAACTCAGAATTACTAAGACCGCATTCTTTGCATTTGTAAATCATTATCTTTTCTAATTCCTTGTCTACTAACATGTCACCGCCACAACAAGCACATTTCATATAAACTATATTTTTATTTACTTATTCAAAGCTTTACTCTTTTATCAAGTTACCCATTAAGACTTCAGTAATACTTTATTCTCGTACTAATTTTCTGATAGATCAATCCTTCCTATTGTGTCATATAGCAAGAATTTCAATTTCATCATAAGCATCTTTTACTGCCATAAGAAAAAAAGTATCATCGTAAATTAAAAGCCAGTCTTTCCGTCCTATTATAGGTAGTTTTCTGACCAAGATATTATTTTCATCTTTAATCTTTGTTATTAGATATGCAACGCTTAGGCTTTTCCCTTTTATATTGAAAAGCTCATCTTGTAGTTCAATACCATTCCGGCCACCTTCAATATTGATGTTAATTATATTTCCATATCTATTTTGCACCTTTGCTGTAACATAACTCTGGCCAATATTAAATTGGTCAATGTTTATCATAACTTTGGAATATGTAGATGTTATTTCAGGTATTTCATTATATAGAATCTCTGATAATTTATCAAAAAACAACACCAGTATCAAATAATATTGTGAAAATTAGAATATAATAGTAACTGTCAATGTAAGCAGATATTATCACTGTATTGACACAAACTATTTTTCATTATAAAGAAATAATTATGCCGGTGTCATTTACCATACGCTCAAATTCCTTTTGACTACCAGTCTCGACGCTTATTTATGCCCACATTATAATGGCATAATATGCATAGGATTACTTTATTATGTTATTAATTTGATATGGTTACTTTTACATTAGGGTTATGTTATATATATTCAATTTCCGTGATTATCAAGCCAATGACAGTAGAAATGGTGTCCAAACTGACTAATACTCTTATCAGATATCCTGCATTTTCCATCTCTAGAATTTGAATATTACAAGAAATAAGATTGGCATGGGTCGGTCATTGTGAATTATTATCAACACATAATGGTTATTAGAATATAACTTACATATGCATTGGTGCAGAAAAAGGGTGGTAAGGCAATTCAAAATATTTAATATTTAATATATAGGTATAGATAGTAGCATCCAAAGCGAGATTAATCAATTGAATCATGTTACAGTGGCTAAGTTTGGCGGTAGTGCCCTCGGAATAGACGGTATCCTAATTCCGAAAATTATGGATCGAATAAAGCAAATGAAGGAGGAATCTAAGATTGTTGCTGTTTTCTCCGCCCCTCTTGTTAATTATGAAGAAAAAGTGATTTCCATGACCGATGTTGCAATAAAGGTGGGAAGAAACTATGCCTCATCCAATCCAATAGAGATTGATGTTTTACGAGAAGTTTATGAACGGATTGCTAACAAGCATGTTATCAAAAGGTTTCATAATGAATTCTTTCAGCATCTTGATAAATTCTACCATCAAGTAATAGTTTCGTTAAAACAGGCAACTGAGAATAAGCGCTTTGTTGATGTTAGTAGATCTAGAACCCTTGCATATAGCGGTGAGGTTACAATCTCTTATCTAATGGACTATGTTATGCGAAGTTATGGTATTAAGTCAGATCATGTAAATATTGAAAAATGGCCAATAATTACAGATGATAATTTCGAAGCTGCAAACTTTATGAGTGAAGAATCAAGACAAAACTTTAATCATCTAATTAATTTGATAGAGCAAAATGAAGTTGTGTCTATAGGTGGTTTTATAGGTAAAACTGTTGACGGACTTGAAACGACATATGAGCGCGGCGGTTCGGACAGAACAGCTGCAGATATTGCAATACTATTACATGGTCATTATAATACAAAGGTAGATTTTGAAAAGGATAATGCAGTATTAAGTGCAGATCCAAAGATTGTAAAAGATGATCTCGAATACATAACAAATCTATCTTATAATGAAGCAAAGTTAGCAGGAATGTTTGGGATGAAGATTCTGGATCCCATAGCAATAAAAGAAATTGATGATAATGATCTTGATATTCCAATAGTTATAACAAACATGACAAATCCATACAATACTACAATAATTCAGAGAACTCTACCAAATACAAAAGATACTAATCTAGTGAAAATTGTCACAGGAAAGAAGAATTGTGCGATTGTAAGAATGGAGAGTATTGCTGCCACCTATCTGATAGCATCACTCGAAAAAGATAAACAATATCATGATTTTATAAAGTTATCTCCCTACAAACGAGAGGATACTGAAATTACAAGATTGCTTTTTCTTGATGCAGACTATGTAAGAAGGCAGGAGCGCCATTTCAGAGCATATTATCCCAAGGTAGAGATTGTTTATGAAAGAGGTGTAGTTACTCTGATTGGAGATATGATGTGGCGAATGCCAAAAATCGCTTCTACAGCTAGTAGCATAGTTGGAGAACATAATATCAATATTCTGAATCTGGATGCTCAAGAAGAAACATCAAGAATTTTGATAGTTGTTGAAGATAAGGGTGTTAACGTAGCCGACGCAGTAAAGGC
>DATFPS010000359.1:0-2193 GCA_035264705.1 Nitrososphaeraceae archaeon
CCCTCTGCATGAATGTATGCCAATTCCTTAATTTTTAATGCTCCTTCAAGAGATATAGGATAATGTAATGATCTTCCTAGAATGTAAATATCCTTTGTATCTTCCATGGTATCTGCTATTTCCGCAATTTTTATTTCATCATCGAGCACGAGCTCAATAGCCTTGATGATTTCCGATTTGTCTCTGGAAATTCCAACGCAACCATTGCACAATGTGTCTACAATACTGTAGAGAACTGAAAGTTGCCCAGTAAAACTTTTTGTTGCTGCTACACCAATCTCTGGACCGCAGTTTACGCTGAGGAAAGAATCACTGATTCTGGCTACTGATGAGGTAGGAATATTGACAACTGAGAGTATTTTTGATCCCATCTGCCTAGCTATTTTAACCGCTTGCAAAACGTCAGCTGTCTCGCCACTCTGAGATATTGCAATTAGCACCGATTTGTCATCGACAGCATCAAGCATATATTGAAACTCACTTGACATTATTGTCTCACAACGAATTTTAGCAAATCTGGAAAACAAGTGCTTTGCAATTAATGCTGAGTGGTAACTCGTCCCACTACCAGTAATGTATAGGTTTTTTGCATTTGATAAAATATCACAAAAACTATATAATTTCTCATTATTCTGATTTCCAGCTTCAATTATTGTCTGTATCTGTTCATGAATTTCTTTCAATGTATGATGTGTATACTTGCCCTTCTCTGCTGCTCCTAATTCCCAAGCTACTTGTGTAATAGGGCGTGTAACAGAGTGGCCATCGAAATCGAATAACTCCAGTCTGTCTCTGTTACTAACTACGATGTCCCTGTTGTCAAGGAAAATAGCTTTATCTGTATATTCTATAAATCCAAGAACATCGCTTGAAATAAAACATCCAGAGTCTACTATTCCGATTATAAGCGGTTCATCATATCTAGCGCCGCTAACGGTGCCATCTTCAAAAACAGCAACAAATGCATATGTACCGCTTAATTTTTTACAGGTTTCTATCATTGCTTGCCTTATATCTCCATGTGATGAATAATGTAGTTCAAGTAAATGCGCAATAACCTCACTATCTGTCTGGCTCTTAAACTTGTGTCCAAGACCAATTAATTCTGCTTTTAATTCACTGTAATTCTCGATAATTCCATTATGAACTACTGCAATATCATTAGTACATCCAGGATGTGGATGCGCATTTTTATCGGTAACCCCTCCATGGGTTGCCCACCTTGTGTGACCTATACCTATTTGGCCAGGCAAATGTCCCAGATCTAACGATTCATTTACTTCAGCAACCTTGCCTATTCCTTTTCGTATAAGTATTTTACCATTATTTATGGTAGCAATACCGACGCTATCATATCCTCTATATTCCATCCTTTTTAAGCTTTGAACGAGGATGGGAGCTGCATATAATCTTCCTGTATAACCTATAATAGAACACACAACTACTTTATTTCATAACGAGTCTTAAAACCGTTATTAAAAAGAGTTCTATAGCATTATAAGGTATATTTAATCTTTAAACCACCCATCGAGCAAAAAAGAAAGAAAAAATAACAGCAATAGTATGATACAATTGCGTTTGTTATATAATATAGAGGAGTTTGCTAATTTAGTAATGGATACCAGAATACCAATTAAAGGACTGGAATTTGAGTTATAAACACAATTACTTGTTTGATGGGTAAGAGCGTATAAGCAATACCAAATCCCTAGGCAATATTTTTCTTTTATATATCACTAAGAATAAGCAACTATCTTCCTCGTAATTTTCTACAACACCCATAACTTTTTTTGAGAAAATACAACATTACATGTAGTCATACCATTAAATGTATACAATCAGAGCAACTAACTATTACAGAGTATTGGAAGTTACGGAAGCTGCGCAAATTTGATTCCATATACATAAACACAAATGGTAAATATGGCGACTTTGAAAATTATATGAAGAACTTCTAGAAAATGAAGTATATGAGGACTATTCGTCGATATGTATGCACAGACAATAGAGAAATCATAGAAAAGTAAGATTATTAAATGAAGAGAGCGACAAAGGTGCTGTAATTCTAAACAAAAAAAAGGATTAGTTTTTTTGTAAGGTTTTTATAAACTAAAGCGAGATGGACAATAAAATCGATTATACAGGTAAAGTATATGTTTACAGTAGTGGTATGACAAAAGACTTGATTAGCCT
>DATFPS010000360.1:0-2860 GCA_035264705.1 Nitrososphaeraceae archaeon
CTGATATTATTGGTTATTTAGCAGGATTAGATGCCAAAGAACGATTAATTTATGCAAATATATGCTCCTCACTTTACATCAGGAATCCCCATGCACAACCGGCTACCATGACTGAAGTTTCTGAACTATTAGAAAGAATAGATCATAAATAAGGTATCATTACTATCTAAAATTACTTCTACACTGGTATATAATCATAAATCATTATGATTATAATATAATAATTCTTGAACTCACGATAGAAAATAGAGCCTATGAGCTCGAAATGTTGATTGCATGTTTAGTGTATTCAATATTAGCAAAGCATCAGGTTGAAATTATTTACAATGGATTGGCAAGTTGTCGCTCCAGAGATAATTACTACTAATATAATGAG
The DNA here is from genome assembly GCA_035264705.1 of Nitrososphaeraceae archaeon. GTDB lineage: Archaea > Thermoproteota > Nitrososphaeria > Nitrososphaerales > Nitrososphaeraceae > JAJNBK01. The sequence goes on from DATFPS010000360.1 coordinate 377, forward strand.
AGGACATCTAATTATGTTAAAGTTAATATCCTCAATAAGTATATTAAAATAATTTTCATATTGTGAGAGGTCAGACTTTCGTATTCCATAATTCATCATCCAGCCATTCTATAGAAAAAATAGTACATCAACATAGTTTACTAAGATTTGGATTAGAAGATACATTAATAAAAAGATGTAATTAATCAAACTGATAGGTGAATTGAAAACCGATATAATTTATTATGATAAGTTAATTCATTCTGACTTGGCTAATTGTATTGAGGAGACTGCTAATAGTCATATACTTGTTTTAAATTTTATAGAGAGAGCACATCAGGAAGAAAAAAAGGGTATTGGTCATACAAAAGAATGGATCATAATGTAGCTATCCTAAAGGTGGAGATGGATTGCAAGTAGTAAATATTGACAATGTCTCTTATGTATTTAATTCGGCTCTTGTTCTTGAAAACATTTCATTTACAGTAGACAAAGGCGATTTTGTAGGAATAATTGGTCCTAACGGTGCCGGCAAAACTACTCTATTTCGTTCAATGCTTGGATTACTGGAAGACTATCAAGGCAGAATTACATTCTTTGGTGAGGATATTCGTAAAAATAGAAACATACTTAAAAAGATAGGTTATATCCCACAGAAAAATTCAATAGATCAAGGCTTCCCTGCAACAGTTGAAGAAATTGTTTCATTAGGAATAACTAGTAGAAGACCATCCAAAAACAAAATAAATTATGCTATTGAAATGGTAGGATTATTTGATCAGAAAACCAAAAGAATTGGCGAATTATCCGGTGGACAGCAACAACGGGTTCTCATTGCAAAAGCTCTAGCAAATGAACCAGAATTGTTAATACTTGACGAACCAGTTACAGGAATTGATCTGGAAACACAGAACAAATTTTATGTTTTGCTAAAGAAATTAAATGAAGACAATAAGATCACGATAATATGGGCCTCTCATGATCTAGACGCAGTAAAAAAACTTGCAAATAAGATTGCATGTGTTAACAGACGCATATTCTTCCATGGCGATGCTACTATCTTTTTTGAAAACAATGAATTACTAAAAAAATATTCTGAATCAACAATGCAAGCACACATGCAATTGCACGATCATAGTTAATAAAAAATAATATGGAAATTATTGAATTAATTTTAGGCGCAAGCATTTATGGCAATGGTTGTCTTCCCTATGATTTGTAAATAAATAATTTTTTTAAAAGGCTTTACCATTTAGTGATGCATTGGACAAGAGTATTTTAAATTACAACACTACTATTTACATACGTGTCTCTTTCTAAGAGAAATAGGAATTCTAAGAATTATTGTCTTTTTATCTATAGGTTCTACTACTACTTTAATCCGAAACAATTTGTTCTTTATTCTATCAAAAACTGCATATTCATAATTAAGTCTAATACGGATATGGTAAGATCGGTTATTGTTTTCTCCTTTGGATAATTGATAGATAATGGGTATGCATGTGAATTACATATATTCCGAGAAATCCTAAAACACCTCCCAGAATAGCAAGAAATATATTTTCAGGTAAATTACTCGTTATTCCTAATTCTTTCAGTATTATTTGTATTAAGACAGTAATAAGAATACTAGAAGACCCTATTGTTGCTGTAATAGATGCTCCTATTTTGCTTAAGCCAGTAGTATAACAAAGAGATCCAATAAAAGGAAGAAATGAAAATAGGAGTAATATTATAATAGTAATTATCAATGGCTGTTGCTCAAATGAAGACCCCCAAACTGATGATGATAATAATATCTCTTGGGATTCATGTAAAAACCCAATCATAAAAGCAACCAAAATTAATCCAGAGACTAGCATGGAGGCTCCTGCCACTTCTATAGATGAATGTAGTGAAACAAGTTTAGTTAAAAAAAGAACGCCAACTGCAAATCCAAAGGCTGAAAAAATAGCTTCCATATCACCAAAGGTAATTAATGTTGACGGCGATGTTATTACTGTCCCTATACTATTGTCATCAAGAACATCTTCTGCATCACTTGCTACTGCCATAAAGAATCCAATTAATGCCAGAACAATACCAATAACCTGAATTCTATCTAAATTCTCATTCAAGAAAATTCGTGCTAAAACAACTATAATCACAATTTCAAGAGGACCAGCAATAAGGGCTTCTTTTGAGGCGCCAATTCGGCTAATAGAATCATACCATGTAAATATCCCAATTGCTAGTAAGAAACAAGCCAAAATGAGATTTTTCCATGATTTTGAGAATAACGTAGATATTCCTTTCTTTTTCATAAAAAAGACCGCAACAAGTGATAGCATAATGCCTGCCAAGGTTATGCTTATGGCGGAAAGCATAATGGGAGGTATTTGCAGAGAAGTGGTAGTTAAAAATTCAATGAGGATTGACTCTATAGATAGAGTTATTGCATAAATAAAAACGACCCACGATTTATGTATTAACAATGGCAAATAGTAATAACAGCTAAGAAACCAC
>DATFPS010000361.1:0-3953 GCA_035264705.1 Nitrososphaeraceae archaeon
TGTTGAAACAGAAGCAATAGGTTCTACAAAGATTACCAATTCAGAGATTGCATATCTTGGATATGCGTGTGGTGGTGGCTGTTCTGGTCTTACCATTTCTGGTGGTAATGATAATGTATTAAATGGTAATGATATACATCATAATCGTAGAGGCTTTTATTCAAAGGGAGTAGGAAGTACGATTATTGAAGCTAATCATGTACATGACAACTATCAGTATGGTATTGATCCTCATACAGGAACTCATGATATGATAATAAGAAATAACACTGTACATGACCATGGTGCTACAGGAATAATCTGTTCCAAAGATTGCTACAACATTACAATTGAAGGCAATCAAGTATACAATAATGACAACGCTGACAAAGGAAGAGGAATTGCATTTAGCCAGAATATGTATAATTCAGTAGCAAGAAATAACTATGTATATAATCAAAACAGTTGTATAGATATAGGTAGTGGTTCACATGACAATGAAATATATAACAATAGACTTTCGAATTGCAAAGTTGCCCCAATAAGTATAAGTGAAGAGGCTTTTAACAACAAAATATACCAAAATATTGTTGATGGTATTATAGATGTTAACAGTAGTAGTAGCAGTAGTAGCAGTAGTAGTAGTATATCTATCGATACAAATGATAAAGAAAAGAATGATTCAGATAAATAATTAAATAAATAAATAAATTTAAGAACAATAAGATAATTAACAATAAGATAATAATAATAATGGTTAACTAATTCTAATGTTAGTACAACAAAAGAATTAAGGTGTTTTGAGCCTATTCAAATCTAGATAGATAGGGCAAATCAAGATAAAAGACAAAAGGCGGCGCGGGGGGTTGAGTTTTTACCTACAGGCCATGATGCCTTGGACCTGTTTATTTTAGCTATCTAAATAAACTGAAACTAATAGGTGTCTTCTACGATAAGGTATTCTGTTATAATAAGAGCGTTTTTCTGTTGAGGTTTTTTCCCTCAATATATTTTGAAAGAATGGTTCAAGACCTTTGGATTGTAGAATTATATAATCTATTTTCCATCATGTATATGCTGCATATTCAAGGTAAACTATAATTCTTTCTTAGGAATAATAGGAATTATTCTAGAGATTATATTAGCTGTAATTTTTTCTGTTGACATAATCTGTATAACTATATTATAAAGGTAGCACTAGTACTAGTAGAGCAATAGTAAGAAATGCCTCCCTTCTCTTTTGCATTGATATCAGTCTTTAGGGTAACCACATTATCTATAATCATTCTAGTTTCACTATTGACGCCACCATTTGGATATAAAAATAATATTATTATTGCTTATGCTCAAGAAGAGATGATAGAAGGTGTCAATGCTTCTATTGGAGGAGAAGAACTACCATCTATTAAAGATCCTAATTTAAGAGTACAGTTAGTTTCCAAAGGACTTGAATTCCCTACTTCTATGGCATTTCTAGGACCAAATGACATTTTGGTTTTAGAGAAAGAAAAAGGTACAATACAGAGAATTGTTAATGGTAAGATGTTACCAACTCCTGTTCTTACCGTTAATGTTGCAACTGAAGTTGAAAGAGGTATGCTAGGAATTGCTGTATCAAAAAGCGATAGCGTAGGGAGTATATATGTTTTCTTGTATTTTACTGAAGCAGGCGGAAGTGGCAGTGGTGGTGATACTGATGACACTATTAGTAGTAGTGAGCCTGTAGGTAATCGTCTTTATAGATATGAATGGATAAACAATCAATTAGTAAATCCCAAACTTCTACTAGACTTACCAGCGATACCTGGACCACGTCATAATGGAGGTGTAGTTACAATAGGTCCAGATAATAATGTATATGTAATAATTGGAGATGTTGATGGTCATGAAACTCAAGCTCAGAATCAAGAATCTGGAGAAGAGCATGCTGATGGAACTAGCGGTATACTTAGAATTACTCAGGATGGTAAACCTGTAGTAGGTATAGCTGGTGGTGAGGGTATTCTTGGTAATTCTTTTCCTCTAAACCTATACTATGCATATGGAATACGAAATAGTTTTGGATTTGATTTTGATCCTGTAACTGGTAATATATGGGATACTGAGAATGGTCCAGGTTATGGAGATGAGATCAATTTGGTAGAACCAGGATTCAACAGTGGATGGTTAGAAATTACAGGTTTTCCATCATCAGCTTCTTCTACTTCTACTGACGATGACGAGGAATTTAATCCAGCAGATGATTTAGTTAGCTTTGGTGGAAAAGGAAAGTACAGCGATCCTGAGTTTGAATGGACTGATACTCTTGGTCCTACTGCAGTAAAGTTTCTTAATTCAGATAAATTAGGAATACAATATGTAAATGATATGTTTGTGGCAGATGTAGTTACCGGAAGGACTTATCATTTTGATTTGAATGAGGATAGAACACAGCTAATTCTTGATGGCTTGCTAGCAGATAAAATCGCTGAAACTAGAGATACTGGTATAGAAAATATAGTATTTGCAGAAGGTTTTGGCGGAATCACTGATCTAGAAGTAGGTCCTGATGATGGTTATCTTTATGTTGTTTCGCTTGGCCATGGAGCAATATACAAGATTCTTCCAGCTACTAGTGCAGTTTCAATACCTGATGATATAGTAGAAGAGGAGGAAGAAGATAAGAATATCGAAGGAGTAGGAGAGCCAGAAGAAGATGAAGATAGTGACGAAGATTAGAATAAAAAGAAGTAGAGAGATAGTGTTTTGAAAAATTATCTAAATGATATATCCGTAGTTTTTCTACTCCTAGATATGAAGAAAAGAATTAGATAGCTATTATTCTACCACTCAATAATATCGCCTTTACTATAATCATAAATATCCAAATCTTCTATTCTGTAGGCATAATTTCGATTAGCTAGGTTTGAAAATGTACATGAAGATTGCTGCAATGATAATTTGGGATCAGATTAAGAAGAAGCCCCCGCAGCATTATCCATAATGCTATTGGTCAAATGATGGAGTAAACTATCGTAAAGCCCGTTAGCTTCCTCTAGTATCATATCCCTATAACCCTCAATATTTGATAGTAGTGAGCCTTGTGCCGGTGTTGATGTTGAAGATGCTGCTGTATTACTGACTAGAAGATTATTATATTTGTCAGGGTTTCTTCTTATTGCTTCAATTACTGATGCAAGAGAGAATTGCAATATTTGTTTATTATCTATTAAAACACTTTTCACCTTTTGTTCAACTGTCTTTTCAATCTTAAGATATTCTTCATCATTGTTCTTAAACCTGCTAATAATAGTCTCTAACCTAAATATTTCTTTATTAAGATTTGCTGCCTCTTGTCTTTTGCGTTCACACAACGTATGATATGAATTGAGTAAAGCCTTAGCGCTTGCTATTTCATCATTCACTGAATGTAAATGCCCCTTGGATCTTTCTATTTGCATATCCCGCTCGTGTATTTCATCTATACGCCATTTGCGCCTTCTTTCAAGCTGTAATATTCCAGAAGAATTATCCTCATCGGCTAGTTGAAGAAGTTTAAGAATCTGTTCTATACCTGCACCTTCTTTCTTAGTTCTTCTGTGTAGCTCTATAATGTGTCGGATATCGTCTCCTATCTCTTCGTATATCAAATTCAGTTTGTGTAATCGCTTTAGTTTCCAATACTCCCGATACAATTTGGTCACTTCTGGCTGTCCTAGGTTTGATGTGACGGCGACTTGTACCGGTGTCTTACCTTCAGAAAATAGTTTGTATGCTTTGGAAGATTTTTCTTCCTGCTGTTGTTGATCTTTATAGTTCTGTCGTCTGGCTTCTTCTTCATTTAAGATAGCATGTATGTCGCGCGGCGAGATTTTCTCTATTTGCGTGATTTCGGCGTAGGTCTTGTGCTGATTAAAATATAGATCTATTACCTGCTTTCTTCTCTCTTCTGATATTTGCAAATTTATTTCTAATATTATAGATAATCGATACTT
>DATFPS010000362.1:0-2314 GCA_035264705.1 Nitrososphaeraceae archaeon
TTAAGATCTCTTAATATGTGATCTTATATTATCTCTTAATTCAGGAGTCATCAAGTCTTCTGGTTTATATCCATGATCCTTCATTGCATGTTGTTCAGCACTTTTCATGATTTCTTCTTCTGTTTCACCTTTGCAAACATAATCACAGTCCATTCCTACCTCTCTACATGAGACAGTTAACATATTCCTTTATCAAAGTACGAAATAATAAATAAATTTATAGAAATAGATTTATTACAAAATGCTTCATAGTTGTAATATTTTACTCTTAATAACACATTATAATATTATAAAGCACTTCTTTCAAGTATCTAAAACCTACGGGTTCGGTGGGAAGTGAGACATAATTGACTCAAATTTACCACCCAACTTAATAGCCGATATGCAGGTTCGGTGGGATGCAATACACTGTGTATGTAATCCACTTGGACAATGTAAAATGATTTAGTCTATGAGTGGCATAAGGCCTGGAATAGATTCTATGAGCCGATTGAACCCTCATCTTGCGGAAGTCGATATCTCTGATTATCAGTATTTTTCCACTTCTTGCCCTTCCATTTTGCTGAAATTTGGTCTGCAGGAGATGATGATGGAGAAGCACAGTTATTACAAGCAATATCAGTAGGTGCCATTGAATGGTTGTTGTTATTAATGGCTTAGAACAACCCGTGCTATTGCAAAGAAGTATGGTTCAAGAATTTCTACTATGTTTCATACGGATAAACTGACAGATATAATAGATCGCTGTCATCATAAACTAAAGTAAGTTGGATCTCACATACTAAGTAGCCAGAGAATCACTTACTGACTTAAGTAGTACGGTATATCTATATGGGTAGAATATAGATGGCTTCTTCTTCTTCTTCTCCCTCAGCCAACCACAAGGTTGCCGTTGTTACAGGTAGCTCAACTGGAATAGGATATGAAACTTCTCTAATCTTGGCAAGGAATGGTTTTCTTACATATGCCACAATGAGGAATCTTAACAAAAGTGAAAATATAAAATTGGTCGCAACTAAAGAAAACTTGCCAATCCAAATTAAGCAACTTGATGTTACCGATGATGTGTCGGTCACGAATGCGATACAAGCAATATCGTCTGAGGCAGGGCGAATAGATGTCCTTGTAAATAACGCAGGTTATGGACTAAACGGCGCCTTTGAGGATCTTGCGATGGATGAAATAAAAGCACAATATGAAACCAATGTGTTTGGATTGATAAGAACAATTCAAGCAGTTCTTCCAATTATGAGAAGACAAAAATCTGGAACTATCGTAAATATTAGCTCTGGCGCTGGAAGATTTGGTCTTCCTGGCGGGTCTGCCTACGTTAGTACAAAATTTGCAGTTGAAGGACTAAGTGAATCCATGTCATATGAATTAGAGCCATTTGGTATCAAAGTGGTTATAGTGGAACCAGGAGTTATTAGAACAAACTTTTTCGATGGTTTGATTGTTGCGAAAAAATCTCAAGATCCAAATTCTCCATATTCGCAAATAATGCAAAAAACAGCTAATGGCTTTGAAGAAATGATGAAAAATGCTTCTTCTCCTGACCTTGTAGCAAAGGTAGTTCTTAACGCCATCAGAGATGAAAATCCTAGTCTTAGGTATTTAGCCGGAAGTGATGTAGAAAGATGGCTAGGGGGTAAAAGAAAGATGGCCGATGAAGAGCTCTATAAAATGATGAAGCAAAATCTGATGATGTAGAGGATTGAAAGAAAGAAGGAAGAAAAAATACCTTGCTGCTTTCTGCTCACCTTCCTTAGTTTCATATTCTTGATAAAATAATTTACGGGTTCGGTAGGATGCATAATGCTAGAATTATGAGTTTAGATTTATCTTAAGCTCTCTGTTCATTATTGATAACAATAACTATACAATTCTAGATACTGCTTGAATTTTTAATTATAAAAAGATAGAAACATTTAAAGTTTATAGATAAACTGATTGAATTTAAGCAGAACCTAACTCATCAACATTGACCTTCAGCAGTTAATTATAATTTATTCGTGTTGAATCCCTAGATACGCTCTTGTGAATAAAGAGACAGCTACAGGAAGAGTAGTTTCGATATGGCGATATCCTTCTATTTCTGACAAATCTTAATAACATGTATGTATGTTAGAATAGAACGTTCACAGCTATAGCTTTTTCCTTAAGTTAACAACACTAACATATCTAATATTAATTACAAATAGAAAAAGATGAATCAACCGATAAGTTTACAGAATCCTCCTGGTATATCTATTTTTATATTTAATTGGATCACAAGATATGGCTAATACTAATATTTACATGGATTATTATAGCA
>DATFPS010000363.1:0-7387 GCA_035264705.1 Nitrososphaeraceae archaeon
TAATAGATAAAGACATTGTAGAAGGCAGATGTACGGTATCAGCATCTGTAAAGAGAAGCAAATTGCCTGTCGCTCTTAGATAACCCTGATAGCATGCCCAATTCTTACCTACCCATCCAACAGGCTTAGATTTAGCATTAAGAACTAAAATCCTTGGATCTCTTGTTGCATAATGCTGCATTATGACTTCAGTTCTATCTGTAGATGAATCGTTGATTGCAATAATCTCAAAATTTGGATAGTCTTGTCTTAATAAACTATCCAAACATCTTGCAATATATTTTTCTTCATTTCGGGCAGGTAAAATTATGCTGACTTTAGGAAAATTTTTAATAATAGTTGATTTTTTAAAAGAATCTAGCGTTGGAGTTTGTTTCAAAGACTTAACTACATATGCTACTAGGTATAGCCATGTAGCGATAATTCCAAACGTAATAGTAGTTAATATCCCATTGATTATTGCTAAAGTTATTTCCATAGGAGATGTCAACCATGGGTTACGAAGGATTGGAAATATACACCATCCGATTGACTATAGAAGAAAAAGAAGGAGAATAGTGTATTTATCATAAAAACATAAAAAACACACAACATTTCTATAGCTCATTCTCTAAAAAAGAGTAACTGATTATAATAAGAGCACCAATGTAGCATTATGAACGGATCTGAAGAAGAAGAACAACAATATGTCACATTTGAAGATTTTTCCAAAATACATTTGAAAATCGGTAAAATTATCCATGCAGAAAGTATTTCAGGCATGAAAAAGGTCTTAAGAGTCATAGTGGATATTGGAATAGATAAAAGAGATATCGTAGTCGGCGCCGCAATTTTTTATAAGCCAGAAGAATTAATCGACAAAGTCGTAGTTATTTGTACAAATATGGAACCACGTAAAATTGGCAATATAGTTTCTAACGGCATGTTATTAGCGGCAGACGGATCTGAGGGAAAACCTATATTTCTTACCACAAGTGAAGAGGCTCCAATAGGAGCAGCCGTTCATTAGAATATCCGCCAGTTCTAGGCAAGCATCAATAAGGTTCTTTTACGAATATATTATAGAATACTTCGCACCATTCCTCCCATGGCTTGTGTTCAATTTGCTTTGTTCGTTTGGAGGTTACTTTAGCTGTACTGTTTGCTCTGAATACTTGAGAAAGGAGACTTTAGATATTTCGCCAAATAATATAGTTTAGAATTTGTCATGACAATACGATATCATGACTTTTCTTTACACTATTATTTTTTGTGCTATAAAAACTGTTTTCAGATTTTGAACTGGATCGAGTAAAACCATGTCTGCGCCTCTTCTTGTATTCCGAAGAGATATCAACATGTGAAGCGTCGTTATTTTATATTCTTAATTTCTAATATTATTTTTTTTTGTATCCATGCCGTTTATTGTAGCCATAAAGGCGGATATTGCTGAATAATCTAGATCTGAATATCCCATGTTATTTGCTGCTCTATACATCTGCTGCGTGAGCGAAGTAAGAGGCAAAGATACTCCAACAGACTGCGATGTACTTGTAGAAAGTTCAAGATCTTTTAGCATATTCTTAAGATGAAAAGAGGGTTGAAAATTGTCCTTTATCATTCTAGGGCCTTTATTTTCACTAAGTCCCGTCTTAAAATAGGTGGAATTTATAATTTTAATGAAGATTTCAGGGTTGATACCAGCAGCCTTAACTAATGTTATGCCCTCTGATAATGCGCCAGCTATTAAGGCAATATTCAAATTTAACGCCAATTTAACAATATTAGCCGATCCAGCATCTTCACCAATATAAAAAACGGATTTTGCTAATCTATCAATAATTGGCTTTACTTTCAGAAACGCCTTTTTAGGACCTGCAACAATATTCACCAATTCACCTTTTTCTGCTGCAGCTGGCCCGCCCATCACAGGCATCCCAATAAAATCTATCTCCTTCTGCCTAAGTCCTTCTGCACAATACTTTGATTGCTCAGGAGAGATAGTGCTGGAATCGGCTATTATCAACTGTTTACGGTCCGCCTCTACGATACCATTCTTGCCAAAGCATACCTCTTTTACGGCATCGAAGTTTGTAATACAGATTAAAATAAAATCACAATTCAAAGCAATATCTCTAGGAGTCTTCAATATACTAGCACTTGTCTTGGCAAATGGCATAGCTTTTACTATATCACGATTGTAAACGTTAATTTTAAGACCAGTATTGAGTAATCTAATCGCCATATGTGATCCCATCATTCCAAGTCCAATTACACCGACTCTCATGCTGCAAGAGATCAGTTGATAGACGAATAAAAATTCTCACCTCATGCAATAATAGCGTCTCTACCGAGACCATCTCAGTCAAAGTTAAAAGTATATGATAGGATATGTTTTTTGTTTAATTCTGAGAATTTTTTATAGAAATGGAAGAAGTACAAATTTACGGATCTTGTATTTTGGCGATTAAAGATCAGATCAGCTAGTTGATTATTTTATGTCAAAGAATAATAAACATGCATTGACCAACAGATGGAGAGATACTAATGATGTAAATTTACGTAAGTGCTCAGCCAAAGATAACTAAAACAATATTAATTCTCAGTTTAATCACAGTAGTAACCAGAATAATGTTAGACAATTTACATCTATCTTTATTTTTAAACGTTCTAGGATTAGGTTTTGAGGTCATCGGATTTGGTTGGATATTAGTGATGGAACGAAAATCTAAGGATCAACAGCCGAGTATGATAAGGCCAGCAATACACATAGATGATATCGAGAATCCTATAATAAAACTGCAGGATTTAGAGAGACAAGCATCAGATGATTTAGAGAATAGAATGCCTGATCCTATTACTGTTACTTGTACCACTGATAAAAAACCGAGAACTAAATGTATGGGTATATGGTTAATTACTTTAGGTTTTCTTATTCAGATAGGTACGACAATATTTTTTTAGGTTTGATTTTTGTTTGATTCTCTCACCCAATGCATAATATATCATTTCAAGATTTAATATGTTAGACCATACATTGTTATCGATAAGGGATCCATCTTTTTCTATTCTTCAAAACCTTCCCTGATAGAACCTTTCAAGAAGATGGAGCAAATCAGCCATATTATAGAATAGGCATTAAAAGTTATTAAATAAGACAGTATGAGGATCATTTTTTTGCATAGTCCAACGACGATGATCAGAAGCAGATTAGAATCATTTTGTTATGTTGTAACTCTTTAGCCAATGGCTGCATTAGATGATGATGAGTTATATATAATAGCTGGACGATGATGACTTTCCCTACCTCCCTCTCTCCATGGTACGTTTCGATATTAATAGGAGTAATTATTATCAAGTCATGAAGAAGATGGTAGATCGAAAAGCATCTATGGAAAACGAATCTAATAATAATAACATTGTCCAAAAGAATGATACAAATACCATATCTGAAATTTCATCACCTATTATTGATTTAGAAATTCAGGATATAGAAGGCATTGGTCCTACGACGGCCAAGAAACTCAAAGAGGCTGGTATTGTGTCAGTAATGGATCTTGCAGTAGCAAGTTCAGACGAACTGGCTGTAGACCTTAATTCTTCGAAGGATAGCGCTGCATCATTTATAATGGCAGCCCAGAAGCTTTTGAGAGATTCTAATGTTCTAGAAAAAGAGTTTGTTACAGCCGACACCGCTCTTGAAAAAAGGAAATCTATGCTACGATGTTCGACTGGTTCTATATCTCTTGACGATCTTTTGCTTGGAGGCATAGAGACACAAGCTGTTACTGAGTTTTATGGTGAGTTCGGTTCTGGTAAATCACAGATCTGTCATACACTATGTGCAACAGCAAGACAGCCAATTGCAGTGGGAGGACTCGATGGTGGCGTAATATACATCGATACTGAGGGTACATTCAGACCTGAGAGAGTAGAGCAAATAGCTAGAGCAAGAGGATTAGATCCTTCTCAGATATTGAAAAGTGTGGCCGTATGCAAAATCTATAACAGCTCACATCTCGAACTAATAATAAAAGATCTTGGTAAATATATTAATGATTTTAAAGCAAAACTTGTCGTAATTGATAGTATAATTTCTCTTCACAGAGCAGAATTTGCTGGAAGAGGTACACTGGCTGATAGACAACAGAGACTTAATAATATGCTGCACAAACTCGTAAGGCTCACAGAGATTTACAACATTGCAATAGTCATAACAAATCAAGTGCAATCTTCTCCAGATACTTTCTTTGGAGATCCAACAAAAGCAGCTGGAGGAAATGTATTAGGACATGCCTCCACTTATAGAATTTATCTTAGAAAATCTGGAGAAAACAGAGTTGCAAAGATGATAGACTCTCCATATCACCCCTACTCAGAAACAAGATTTACTGTAAACGAAAAGGGAACAGATGATATAGAAGAGCAAATAAAAAAGAGTGGCAGAAAGTTAGCAAAAGACGAAGATGAAAACTGACTGATCCCTACTTTATTTTGTCGAATAGATCGCGAAGGTTAATCTCAAGTTGATAAGTCTCAATGAACATTATCATTAATTTTACTTATACTACTTGTGATAAATATTGTTAGAACATACTCGCAAATCTACAAGGCAGAAACAAAATTTGAAATTTCTATAATAATAATAATAATTGTTGTTGTATTGTTTGTTCTACATTTTATTCTATCTTTTGCGTTAATGGATAATAGCAGTGTAGTAAAACACCAAAGTTTCAAGAGCAGAGCAGAGGTATTTTAAAATAAATCATGGACATTTCTATAGGTATATGTATGAGATTTCCAACAATCATAGGTAGTGACATCCAGTCAAGACTCACGTCTTAAGTGCAGTGCCATCTGCTATCGCAGCATTTGCTTTGTAAATCAGATGGATGTCATCTATTAGCTCCTATCCCATTGATCCATAATTATGTTATATCCTAGAAGTTACCTTAAGAATAATGCACCGTTCTACTTGGAGGAGGGGAACAGATTCATTATTAGAAATTGAGTCAGAAATCAGTCTATTGCTTGTTTTACTAATAAAAAATTTGCACCTCATCAACAAAGTAATCGATAGGATAAAGTCATCAGAAACTTATACTTCATAGTTATAAAGCAAAAGAGAAAGGAGGAAACATTAATCGTCCGCCTTTTATATAAGAGAGTATATGAATAGAACATGCCTGAAAGTGAATATAAAAAGTTATCTGACGAAGAAATCAAAAGGGAGATTGATAAAAATCCTGATTGGCTAGTCGAAAATGGTAAATTAAACAGGACACTAGAATTTGATGACTTTGTTCAGGCATTTGGTTTCATGACAGAAGTGGCAATTGAGGCTGAAAAAATTAATCATCATCCAGAATGGTTCAACGTTTATAATCGTATAAAAATTGACTTGGTAACTCACGATGTGAATGGAATAAGCAATTATGATTTTAAATTAGCAACCATAATCAATGCACTCTATAATAGAAAACGCCATGATTTTAAAAACACTTCCAAAGAATAAGGAAGACTTTTGTTATTCTAGCCTTCAAAACTAAAGTAATCGCAAAAATAAGTTATAGGTATTGCAGATATATTGTTGCAAATAATACCTGAACTATAATGTTGACTCGACGACATGATCAGATGCGATAAGACAAAAAAAGGCTATTCCTTTATATGTTAAATTTTTCTTAAATGAGTATGGATTTTGCAAAGCTATGCGAAGAAGTCTTCGCATTACATGATGATATCCGTTATGCTGGTATCATAGATGATACCGGTATGTTAATTGCTGGAGGCTTGCGTAAAGGTCTTGATTCTATGACAGAACAGGATAATGATGAATTGTATCTGGCACAGACGGCTATCCGAAAATCAATGAGACAGAGATTTGATTATACAATGGGAAAAGCACGATTTGCATATGTAGAACGTGAAAAGATTTCGATGTTGACATTCTATATGGATAAAAATATACTTGTTGTATCGATAGAGCCAAACGTTGATCCTCATACAGTCATGGATATTGCAATGGATACACTTGAATTATTGAATGGAAAGATCTAGCTTCTTTTAATTGTGTATCAGCTATATGAGTAAATTCTTCCTATAAATAACTGATAAATTTCAAATTACATGTTTAAAGCAATTGAAGATCTTTTGATAACAAGACATCTATATTCCTTCTCTTATGGAGTTGAGGAGCATATATCTACCAGCCATCATGATAGAGACAAAATAAAATGTTTTTCATGTTCTTGATTGCTCCAAGGACTCGCCATTCTTATTATTTGAGGCGTATACTACGCCTTTGAACTAGGATGATTATGACTAGGATGATTATGGATACTGGATTAGATCATTGTCGGTATTGTCTATATGAGATATCAGTTAAATCTAAAATATATGGCTTAATTTATTAATGAAATCTTTAGTATATATTTAGACCATGTAATGTATCATGCCTAAATTAGATCTCAATGGTAAACAAATTACTGAAGAGACAATATAGTGGCAAGATATTAGAATTATATCAAGATTTTTGCATTTTGGAATGTATTATTGTAAAAATATGATTACGGGGAGCACTTGTTTGGCGATGGTAAGGAGAAGAATCCTCTCGCTATACTATGGATACATCAATTATATCATGACAGCAATAAATATGCAGCGACATATGAAGTAAAACAATATAAATTTGCTTTTTGCATTTGGAGGGAAAATTATCGTTAAGGAAATCCTGCATCACATAACAACACTTTTTGGTAGTCCCAATGTTTGGACAATTAGTATTATCTTTCTGATCGAATAATAATCTATTTTCATATGATTGAGACTGCTACATATCTAATATTTAGTCCCAGTTGTATTTGTAAGATCCTGTCTCTGTAGTAAAAAGGCGAAAGTAAATTACATACCAAAAGGTCATCAATCTGATATATCTGTTATCTAATAGTATTAGAATATAATTAATATTGGAATTGTAATTTTAAGAATAAAAAATTTAAATGCGGATTCATACAATATTAATTTGTGAGAAATCCATTTCGACACTCTGGATCACCTTACGAGCGAAGAAGAACTACTCCTGAAGGTGAGCCGCTTGAAAATGTTGAGCGGGGACGAGGATTGTCAAATCCGTTTGTCAGAATAGTAATTCCTGCTATAATAGGCATTATAATACTATTGTTTGTAGTTAGCGCCAGTGTAAAGATAGTTGATGCAGGTCATAGAGGTGTTTTATTAAGATTTGGTGCTGTGGACACAGGTATCGCATTAGATGAAGGAATACACTTTGTAACACCATTTCGTGATAGTGTAATTCAAATGGAAGTCAGAACCCAAAAGACAGTTGAAAATGCTGCTTCAGCATCAAAAGATTTGCAGGATGTCACTACACAAGTTGCACTAAACT
>DATFPS010000364.1:0-5731 GCA_035264705.1 Nitrososphaeraceae archaeon
AACGTACCTCCTACCATGAGAACTGCAAGAGCAATGCCTGCAATCACAGCTTTCTTATTCGTTTTCCTCTTATTACCTCTATTTTTCATTATTATAATATCCAGTACCTCTCAACATAACAGACTTAAAAGTGCTAAAGAAAGTGTTGTACATATAATGATATTTATATTGAATCACAAATTAGCAATAATTTTAACCCGTAAAAAACTTGTTTGTAATACCAATATATTTTGTATCCTAACATGAAATAAACTCTAAAACCTGTTGGTCTACAAATCAAAATAATTAAAATATTAATTAGCTCCTCAACATACAGGAATAACACAGGAACCCACGGCAAAAGTTACTTATTTTGCAGCTTGTCATATGCCCTATCAACTATAACAAGAATTCTTATGCTAGTTTATGTGGATTAATGGGGAAATGTGTGACTAATATATTGGTTTGATTACTATATCTTAGGAGTTTCAAGATAACACAGCCAACTCAGAATTATTATTATTATTATTTAATATTATTTTTAATATTTAGAATTATTTAATTTTGCTAGCCTAAGTCCTTTGCAGACTTGGGCATTATTTGCCTATCCTTCTTTAGGTTCATTATATTTTACAAGGCTTCATCAAGTGCCTGCTTTATTTGTTCGACTAGCTGTAGTTGCTCTGGTACATTAGAACTAAAACTACCAGTCTTGAGCATCGAGACAAATTTATCACGATATGAATTGTCTTATCCAAATTCGCTGAATAAGGGCGTTCTTCTTCTATAGACATATCAGTGTCGCAGGTAAATGATATTTTACATGTATTAGAGCAATTACTTGTGGCTCTAACATGTCATGATTAGTTCCCATGTCAGAATCTTATTTTTTAATATTGAAGAAACACTCCGCAACCATCCTCCTGTCAATGTTGTAGTAGGATATGCTTAATTTGGTACAGAAAATCCTGTGTGAATTCGACTTTCTTTTCAAAATCCTGCTTTTGCTTAGGAGTAAAATCATATACATGATCTGTAAAGCTTCTTGCATAAAGTCAAAAGCTCCTGTCGAAAAATTCTTTATCCCAAAATGATTTTTCTGTGATTTTATACCTACATTTAACTGCTCTTTTATAAATTCTAGAGTCATGATGCCTTCTTCGGCGTCAGTACATTATTCAGTTCGTTTACTGATGCAACACATTCATCCTATATCTTTAGAGAATTGGGAAGAATCTCTGCTTCATCCAGCAAATCCTTCGAATCCCAAATTCCCTTACATCAACAACTGTCAATATGCCATATACTCTATCATTATAGATTCCACCATCCTAGTTTGCTGTTAAAGAGTCTTTCTGTCTTCTCCAATTTCTGGCATGCTCTGTAGAAGCTTTAAGAAATCCCTTTTCAACAAAGTCTCCAAGACATATGCGGTATACGATCATTATATCAAAAGAAGTTTAATTAGATATTGCGGCTGAAAATTGTGAGTGTAAGTTCAGATAGAGAATAGTTCGATAAACCAGTTTTGTATCGATATCTACATGTTTGCTTGCCAATCCTGTAGTGCAGTTTGAAATTACATTCTTAAGATTCTTGGTGGAGCACCTTGATCATCAAGCATTATTATAAGACCAACTTATTTTCTCTGATTTAACGATACACTATGACATTAGTAGTTTTAACTATTGCTGTTATAGCTAATGCAGGTTGTGTTGAGACACTAATACAAATAGAGGAAAATTTCATACTTCAGATGATCATTTAGTACATAACATGGCATATGCAATTTATATTGTCATCAGGCATTATTATACGGCTTATTTGGGGTTGAAAATATCAATAAATCAAGCTACTATATATATATATATATTCGATTGGTCGAAATGATAAAAATCTATCTAATAATTACTCTATCCTAGCATTTTTGACGAAAAATAGATTAGACGGCATATCATAATTTCTTTAGAAGAACAAAAATATGCAGTTATTCTCTGGAAGAATAAAGGAAATAGTTATTATTTCTATAATCATCATCGTTATACTTTCATATGGTTTATTCTTTTATCTTCAAAGTATTACTGAGAGTAATATTAGATATAGTCTGTTTGAACAACAAAAAATGCGGCAGATAGCCTCTACACAAGACGTTTCTGAACACATAGGCTCGGATATTAGTCTATCCGTTGCTATGCTCGAGACATTGGCGAATTCTTTTTATTTACAACAAGGGGATGTTGCAGGAGACGGAATCAAAAAGCTGATGAAAGAGAAATACATTCAATTCAATACTATTATTGACAGACTATTTATTTTAGATAAAGATGACATTATGGTAAACAGTTTTGCCCCGTTAGGTTCAGAAACTTTTCTTGGTATTGATTTTTCTTTCAGAGATTGGGTAAAAGAGACAAAGAAAGGTCTAACACCAGTCTTTTCCAATGGCTTTGAAAGACAGGACGTATACAGAATTTTTATAACATATCCTATAGTAAATAGAGAGACCAGAGAGTATATTGGATTAGTAGGACTATCAATTCCTACGGTAAACTTTTTTGCAAAATATGGAAATGTTAGAGATGCCGATTCACAGTTTTTAGTAGCAATGGATAGAAATGGAACTGTGCTGGCTAATGGTGCAACTCAAGCCTCTATAGGAAAGAACTTTTTTGGATATGAAATACAGGAATTTATCAATCACAACAAAATACTAAATAATCTTACACAAAACCTACTAGCAGGTAACTCCGGTTATGCGGTCTATGACTATGGAAGCAGTGAAAGATTGACTACAACATATCCAATTTTTGTAAATAATGAGCCTACGTATTTTATTCAGATAGTGACACCAACTTCACAAATCTATTCACAGATTAATGATGTTCTACTTACAGAAAGATTAAAAATGTTTTCACTTCTTGCGGGCACTACTGCTGCAATAGCAGTTCTAATAATATTTCTTGTCAAATGGAGCAGTACTTTAGGAAATGAAGTAAAAAGAAGAACAAGGCAACTGAATGTGTCAAATCAACAACTATATTCAAAGACTTCAGAATTGAAGGTAACAAATGAGTCTTTAATAGAATCAAATAAGAAACTTGAATCAGCTAACAAAAGGCTAGAGGTTCATGATAAAATGCAAAAAGATTTTATCAATATAGCAGCTCATGAATTACGAACGCCTATACAGCCTATACTTGCTTTGGCTCAGGTTCTCCGATCTAGGAAAGAAAAGAATAACAATGGTAAAGAAATAGAAGAGGAATTATCTTTACTAGATGCTGTCATAAGGAATGCGAAAAGATTGCAGCGACTTGCAGAGGATATATTAGACGTAACAAAAATAGAAAGTCATTCTCTAATACTACATAAGGAACGATTCAATCTAAATGAAGTGATATCAAATACTCTACAAGATATCAGAAATCAAGTTAGTAACGGAAAAGTAAAATTGCTATATGAGTTTGACAAGGACCTACTTTTTATAGAAGCAGATAAAGAGAGAATAACTCAGGTTATTTCCAATCTATTAAATAATGCTGTGAAATTTACAGAAGAAGGATCTATATCTATTTTAGTAGAAAAAAAAGACAGCAAGGTAATTTTTAACATAAAAGATAGTGGTACTGGTATAGACTCTGAAATATTGCCAAGACTATTTACCAAGTTTGCTACAAAATCATTTGAAGGTACAGGTCTGGGATTGTTTGTCTCAAAGAGCATAATTGAAGCCCATGGTGGGAAGATGTGGGCTAAAAATAATGCTAAGGGCAATGGAGCCACATTTAGTTTTTCTCTACCATTAAGTAAACAAGAACAACAGCAACTCAAGAGCATAGAACACATCAATTAATAATTATATAATAGTTAGTTAAAAAACGCCAATGTTGTAGTGGATTGACAACGTTTATTGAGATGGTCAAGGTTCTATTGTCATTATTCATATATTGATATTGCTACAATCTCCATAATTTAAAATCTATAAAGACAATATTAGAGAATAAAGTATGTGTTTATCCTTTAGATCTGTGCATCGTGATAACAGAATCAAGATCACAAATCTTATAACAATATGGAGTTTATCAAGAGCCTGACATTATGCAATGCATTGGATATACGCATATCCTGCAGTTTCTAACAACTGTTAAATTATATATTTAGTATGATCGTTTATGAGTAGTTCAAAAAATATAGATTGGGACGATGTAATAAAGAAGGAAGCAAGAGGATCTGATGATGAAGACCTTGGAGAAGTAAAAGAGACAGACGGCGATTATGTTTTGGTACAGAAAGGAATGATAAACAAAGAGAAATTCTATATTCCAAAGAATATGGTAGAGTCATACGATGGAAGCGTATTGCGATTTAATATATCAAAAGAAGAAGTGAGAAACAGGTTTATGGGAGACCAACAACCAGTTGCTGATCAATATTCTTCATCCTACAGAAATGCAGACGTTAGGGAGAAAGATACGGCAAATGTTCCAAAAGAAACTGATAATCGGGTTCCTCGGATTGAAGAAAGAGTCAATGTATCCAAACGAGAATCTACAGAAGAAGCAACTGTAACAAAGGAACCAGTGACTGAAACGAAAACAGTTGAAGTACCTGTAACACATGAAGAAGTTACTATAGAGAAAAGACCACCTAAGGATAGAAAATATACTAGTATAACATCTGAAAGTCCAGTAGAATCTAAAACAGAAATAAAGATTCCATTGAAGAGAGAAGAGGTAGAAGTTACGAAGCAGCCCTATGTTAAAGAAGAAGTGGTTGTAAAGAAAAAACCCATAACCGAAACACGCCAAGTGAGTGAAGAGGTAAGAAGTGAAGAGGTAAGTACTCTTGGAGAAAAAACTATAGAAGAAGAAGTAAAAGGGCAGGAAAAAGAGTAGAGTAAATAACTCCAACATGTTTTTTATCAATTGTGGTGTATTAATTTATTTTTTTAATATCTGAAAGTATTCATATTATGATGTTATAATGGCTGAGCAGACGATAAAATAGATCTTTGACTAAAAAGAAATTATAAGTTACCTAGCGTTATAGTAATGGATCGCTCTTTTGCCTATTGATATTGATATGATAGGTAGTTATAGATATTAATATATATCATTTTCATCTGCGTTATAATAAGCATTAAAAGAGGTAGGACTGTTAACAAATTTGTAAGATTCAAAGACAGGGATGGATTTGGTAATATTGTTGATGTACAACAGGATCTACTCTTTATCTCATCCAAAGAAAATTACAATAATACGAAATACCAAAATCAAATTTTGAAAGATACAATAGACCTGAGGTTTACTTGGAGTTCTCTGGAAATGAGCTGCATATTTTTGATACTATAAATAAATCCCAACATTCTTGCAGAATTGTGAATGATCATTTGTGTCTTTAAGACCAACTAATATTCGCATCAACTTCTACTGCTGCAATGTCCTCATGAGCTATTCTTATTATCTTGTTATGACTTGGAATATGAATAATAATTTGATCATTATTTACAGCTACACATTATTGCACTAGAAGGATTTTCTATGTTTTTTATTTTTCTCGCCATTTTCTTATTATTTCCTTTATAATAAGGATTTAATAATTCGATAAAGGTCGCATAATTTAATGACCTCTTATCATAAAGATAATTAGGTAAGATTTTGATAAATCTAAATCCATTTTTTAACTGAAACAATAGAACAGGATCCTTTATTTCTCCTTCAATTGCTTTGTTAACATATTCTATAGGCGATAT
>DATFPS010000365.1:0-4379 GCA_035264705.1 Nitrososphaeraceae archaeon
TTCTCAATAGTGAAGGTCACGTGTAAAGTTCAGGAGATAGTACATAAAAAGGATTTGTTATTATTGAAAACACTTCTTTCCTATATCCTGTAGAGATAGGCGGTCTGGTGAGGATACTAATTTCATAGCGACTAGAATGACAGAAATAACTCAAATGTAGTTATAAAATCAGAATATGATAAAACAATGCAGATAGACGGTGAAAGAGCAAACAATACTACCCTTCACTCAAAATGAACGCTTACAAGATATCAGTTAGCCGATTTACTAATTTATCAATTACCTAGAATTACTCAGCAATTTAATGGTAGTACAGTAGTGATGATCGCTGATCTGCTTGATTTATTCACACAGGATCTAACATTGATCGTAATGAAGCAATATTCTGGTAAAAGACATTATAAATTCATTCATCATGTGTTTATTCTATAATTAAGTTCCACAAGGTCTTCTTCATATTGTTTAGTCTTAATCAAGGTAAGCTCTGTATATTTACCAATATTATCAAACAATCGTTTTCCACTGCCTAGAAGAGTTGGAGTAATGCCAATGCTTATTTCATCTATTAAACCCAATTTCAGGTACTGTTGTGCAATATTTGCCCCACCGAATATCCATACGTTTTTATCTCCAGTTTTTGATTTTGCCTGTCTATGAGCTGTTTCTATACCTTCAGTCACAAAAATGAACTCTGCATCTTTATTTATTGATACCGGCTGATCATGGGAAACTACGAATATTGGCACTCCGTAATTAAATTGACTAAACCATTTCTGTTCAACTCCAATATCATAAGAACGTCGACCCATAATTATTGCACCAACCCTGCTCAAAAATTCTTTTAATCCAAAATCGACATTATTGTATCGATTTAACCATTCGACCTCATCATTCGGTCCGGCAACATATCCATCTAAGGATGTTGCTATGTACAGAAGTGTTTTTGCCATGTTTTATCATCGATTTCTTTACTCATCACTGAAACATATAGTTTTCAACTTTGATGCAATTATATTATTACTGAACAGAACGGAACTATCTAATATGTTACTAATTTAAATTATATTAACAAATCTAGAATGAACATCAGTCAGAAATAAAGTGAAAGAGATTAAATTCACTCATAGAAGAATTTGATAAAAAAAGACAACAATATGGAGTATGCAAAGCTAATCTTGGATGATTATGTGATTACTCCTAAGGAGGGATGGAAATTTCGAGGAAATTATTACCATATATCAAATTTGGAAAAAATACTCAGAAGTCATTCGCAAGAACCAATTACTGATATTGGAGAAGTCGCCATTAGAGGTAGTTTCGATTCGCTTCTCCAGTTCTTTGCCAAGTTGGATTATCTGGTAAAAATACATCATATAAGATTGAAATATATAGATTATTTCAACTATTACATTAACAGAGCATCTAATGAGAAAGCCAGACTACAATACATACGTTATTATGAGTTTCGACTGCCTGGTGTTTTACACCCTAACCTTAACTATAACTTAACAGCCAAGACCTAAATTTTATAGATAGAAAATACATCCACTACTTCCACCAGACTCTATTTCATGCTCAAAGTTAGCATAACACCAGTGGAGGTGTTCCTTAATGCTATTTGCGAAACCTCCACCATTCCCTAATATCTCCACCATTAGCCGTCAACTTTGCAGTTGGTGGAGATACTGCAGTCAGAATGGAGACATAAATTTGTAATATCTCCACCAAAAGAATCTCAAATCTTGTTCCTTTTGGCAAAATAAGCAAAAGTGGAGATGGTGGACATAGTGGAGATATTTTATGATTTGTGTCCAGTACTGTTACTCTTCATTTATTCTATCACCGCAGGATTGAATGCTATTCTATTATTGTCAAATCTTAAAGGTGTTTGAACTTAGTACTCTATTAGGTGTTACTGTAAAGAGGAAAGTAGATGGTATCAAAAATGTTTGGAAATAATAATTGCATACTGATTTTATACTACATCATGGCGACTGTTGAGAATTTGGTCTTTCGCCAAGTCTTACATTGATTTCTTGGATATTACCATCTCTGAGCACAGTTAATTTTACGCTGTCACCAACTGTCTTCTCTCTTTCTAGATATGTGAGTATATCATCAATTTTTCTTACAATTTTATTATCTATTTCCAATATCACATCTCCTCCTAATGCAATCTCTCTTCTATCAATATTAGTTATTCTATTACCGCCTTGTATTCCAGCTTTATCAGCAGGACTCCCAGCAACAACATCCATAACAAGAAATCCCCTTGGTTCTTCTTCTAATCCTATTGCAGCTGCAATATATGGTGTCATATCACTACCTGAAATGCCTAGCCAAGGGTGTGCAAAGGATCCCTTTGTTATCAAAGAGGGTGTAATTTTGTTTATGGTATTGGAAGGAATAGCAAATCCAACTCCTGCAAAGGAGCCTGTCGATGAGAAAATTACTGAATTAATACCTATAACTTCTCCTCTCATATTGAGTAAAGGTCCACCAGAATTACCTGGATTAATTGCTGCATCAGTTTGAATAACGTCTGGAATAGAATACTGCGCCTGTGTACTTAGACGTGGATCTGGAGAAATTAGCCTTCCAAGGCCACTAATGACTCCTTCAGTCATAGAACCTGATAAACCAAATGGATTTCCAATTGCTGCTACTTGTTCACCAACTCTTAACCTTGAAGAATTACTCAGGGGTAATGGGACGAGTTTATCTCTCGGTACATCTTCTACATATAAGACTGCAAGATCTGTAGAAGGATCTGCTCCAATTAACTTAGCACTAAATATAGTTCCGTCAAGAAAAGTAACATCAAAATCTTCTTCTTCTTTTCCTCCTTCACTGCCAGCAACTACATGATTATTAGTAATGATATGTCCATTATCATCATAAACAAATCCCGAGCCAAATCTAGCATTGCCACGAGAAAGAAGATCTGTATTAGACGCTGCTCTACCAGTTATTTGGACAACTGATTTTTCAACTCTTGTATATAAATCAGGTAATGTCAGATCTGGTTGGCTACTGGCCATCAAAGCGCCAACCTGTCCTATTTTAAATGCGTCTTTAGTTATAGTAGAATCAGGATAAAATAAACTATTTCGAACAAGTGAAGAAGATAATATTTTATCAATTAACGAAAAACCGTCATCATCATTATCGCCATTGAATTGAGTATATATGAAAGCAGTTGATCCTATAGCAATAAGAACAGTCAATACGAAGATGATTTTCTTTTCCAATAGCAATTTTCATTCCATTTGTTTTTTAGCTATCACATTTTACATTGCTTCTTTAATATGTATGTATATTTCTTTTCTAGTCTGTAGATCAATTCATTTCTAAGACACCTGACAATTTGGGCATTCGCATATAATACTGGATTAATTCTAATATATGGTGGCATATTAGTACCATTTTTGGGAGTTGGAATAATTGGATGGCTTCCAATGCTAGTAGGTCTTGCAATGGCAATGAGCTCAGTAACGGTAGTTGGAAATTCAATATTGCTTGGAAGATACAAACCAAGATTTGCAAGTATAAAGCTAAAGAAGAGAGAACAAATCTATACCAATGATGATTTCAAAGAAGCCTATTAGTTACAGCCAACTACTAGATAATTATAGGCAATTAGAATAAGACGAGGTAGAGATACAAAATGATAATACTGCTGCTACCACTGCAGTCAACTATATATTATCTAGTATTTATTGTCCTAACAAACTTGTAGCCAGACCTTTCTAATCTATTTTTTATCTCTTCTTTAGTTATAAGCAATGGATCGAATTCTACTATGACACTATCTGTCATATAATCAATGTCAATTTTCTTTACAGCTTCTTCACCTCTTAATTGTTTTTCTACAATCGGTTTGCAGGTAGTACAATACATTCCAACTACCTTAAATAAGGCTTTCTTTGTTATGATACCCATTATTGCTTATAGATGGGTTTTTTACTCTAAAATAGATCTGCTCTCCTTTGATAGATTAGGTCCTGTTATAAGAATAGAGAAAATACCTCCACTGTCTCCACTACCTTCACCATAGTGTAATTCGTGCTCAAATTTCCTAAAAAGCGGTGGAGATATTTTTTAATGCTGTTTGCAAAACCTCCATCAAAATCTGATACCTCCACCAATTCAGTTAGATAACTCTGCTTATAGTAGAGATACTGCAGCCACTGATGGAGATATGTATTTAGAATACCTCCACCAACAGAGGTTCAAATCTTTACTCCTTTTAGCAAAATGAGCAAAAGTGGAGATGGTGGACATAGTGAATGTATTTTCTGATTTGTATGTTATTACCATTACTTTTTTTGGTTACTTTCCCCCTGCAGGTTCATATGTTATTCCATAATTGTAAAATC
>DATFPS010000366.1:0-5145 GCA_035264705.1 Nitrososphaeraceae archaeon
AAATAGTCGAAGAAGAGTAGTGCTGTTGATAACCATCAATCTGCTCGGTGGTGCAAAAAAAATAATTGGGGCACCGTCAATAGTATTTTATAGATCTATTGCCTCAATATCTGAGATTTTAGCATTCTTGCAAGAAAATGCTGTAGAGCCAAAAATATTAGACTCAAATAATATTCTAATAGCAGTAAATGGTATAGAATCTTCGGCACTGTCGGGAAATGATACAGTTGCAAAAACAGGAGACGTAATCACTATTGTCTCTGTGGTTCACGGTGGTATTTAATTTCCTATTACCTAAATAATACATATACAATAACTTTGTCTTACTATGGCATTCTATAGTCCTAAATAAATGAAGTATTTAACAATAGATTTACTATTAACTAAATATCGTTATGTTATAAAAGAAGACCTTTTAGTGATAGATCAATGAGAATATCCTTAATAGGTGATACATTCTATTCAATTGTAGGAGTTCAGAAAATAAAAGTAAAGAATATTGGAGAATTTCTAGAAGAATTAAGGAATATTCTACGAGGCGTATCCATACAAGCCTTGGATGCAAATATTGTATATGGAATTGAACACATAGATGAAGTTTTAAAGATCACGTTAGAAGCTATCAATAGAAAAATAACCTTTGCTAATAAAGCCGAAATTGATCTTTTACTTCGACTATCATATACTAATCAGATATCAATGGCTGTGAAATACGCTGGCCTAAAAAACGGCTCTCCTGGGTGCTTCGTTTTTTTTTCCAAAGATAAAACAAAGGTTGCAAAAGCCAAATCGTATATCGAAAACATGTTTTCTGATAAAGACAACACCATCATAAATGCTAGCACAATAAAAAGAAAGATGATCTCTGAACAAATTGGTATATCTTCAAATAAACTATTCGATGATCAAACTTTCATTCGTTATCTTATAGAAAGAGCCTGTCTAATCATGAAGTAAATTTTTTCTTTTTTCGACAACTGAACTGAATATCTGATTAGCTCTCAATACAGAGATTCCAGTCAATCTACCCACTATTTCCACAAGGATAATCCAATCTGGCTTTTTTAGATTTACCGTATTAGCTATATTTGCAGCAACTGCTTTGATGATATCAGACGAGCTCAAAGAAGCGTGTCTTTTTTCGACGGTTATTCGAAATGTTTCATTTCTTTCCATTTTCAAAGCAAGCTTCTTTGAATCAGTGATGATATACTCTAATTGTGTCGGCCCAACTGATTCTATGGGCAAAAGTCTGAGGATATAACGGATTTCCCAGGGTTCGTTGATCACTAATTTACGAAATATTTGTACAACTTGAAAGGGATCAATCCTCGTAAGGCCTAGTACAATACCAATAATATCAGTGAGTTCGGCTTCGGCTTCGGAATCACCAGCACCCTCAAGAATATTAAGTATTTCATCATATGCTTCCTGCTCGCGATGTCTAAAAGTGGATATTATTAAATTAAAATCCATACCATTAAACACGCTACTCTGTTCCTAGTGTCGCATAAATTGCTTGTGATGCGATTGCTCCCTCTCTGATGACTCTGGGATGTTGTCCTGTCAAATCCACTATCGTGGATTGAACTCTTTCTTCCACTTCTCCTCCATCCAAAACCGCATCAAAACCTCTTAAGGAGGACGACAAGACTTCAGAAAAAGATTTGCATCCTGGCTCTCCAGATTTATTTGCGCTTGTCCCTGTAAGGTATTTACAATCTTTGAGCAACGAAAGAGTGCATATATTATTTGGGACCCTTACACCTATGCTCATCTTGCCAGCTCTTAAATTATCAGAGATTTTTTTGTCTATCAATGGAACAATAATAGTGAGAGCGCCTGGCCAATATATTTGAGCCAATTTTTTGGCAGTTCTACTCAATAAGACAATTCTCTCTATGTCGACAACAGAAGAAGCCAAAATAGGGAGCGGATTTATCTTATCACGGTTTTTTATCTTAAATATTTTGTCAACTGCTTTTTCGTCATATGGATCACAGCCAATACCATAAAGCGTATCTGTAGGAAATACTATTACTCCACCATTCTTAACAATGGATGCGCCTTTTGTTATGTCATTTCGTTCATTACATTTCAATATTTTAAAGGGCAAGTTGTTTTTAGTTTTTTTTGACATTAACGTTAATTACAATAACCAAATTTAAGGTTGTCAGGCATATTATCGATTTATTGGAACTTTGCAATGTCATGAGTACTGTAACCATATATTCAGAAACCTATTCTTTTATTTTTATCCAAAGGGATTGTGCCATGAATAGATATACATATGATCTGTTATTGGTTTGTATTTAGATTCTTCTCAATGGTTTTTGAAATGGCGTCCTTTAATTCAGTTATTATGGCATCATCGTCAGTAGGATTACTATGAAAAATTGCTCCCGCGGCAAATTCATGGCCGCCACCTTCTGGTAATGCTTCTGCTATTTCTTTGCAAGATATTCTTTCTGTATTTCGTCTTATACTGACTTTACCTTCTTCACTATAAAACATAGCAAGATCTGCCTGTGTCCTTTGAAATACCTCTTCAGAAAATAAACTAGTCTGCAAATACGGGGAAGATTGAATGAAAGCTACCTTAAAATCTTTAACATTTAAAACATGCATTGCAGAAAGCACCTGTTCTTTTGCTTTGTCACGTAGAAGTACATAATTATTATACTCATCTTGCATCTCAATATCCCATAATATTCCAAGCGATGACTTTAAGGCCAGATTTGAAAGCCGAGTAGATAAATCATCGAAATTGTGATAATAACGTATAAGTTCAGAAATAGGCGTTAGATATTGGTCTTTTGTAAAAAAATCCATCGTATGAGCAATGCTAGCAAGATTTGCTGCTATGCGATGTCCTGGCAAAAATGTCTCGTACATTAATTCAGCAGCACATTTACGGCCTGAGTTATCCAATACAATTTCGGCAAACGGTTTGATCGAATCAACTGAGTGTTGAGACCATGGATGATGATCCACCCAGATTATTTTCCGATCTTTTACTTTGGCTTTGTTAAACATACTTTTACAAATATCAGTTACATTATCATTAAGACCAAGGTCAGAGATGATAATGAGCCCCTTGTCATCAGAAAATTGTTGATCAGAATTAATAAAATTGGCCATTTTCTTAAAATTTTCAGCTTCATAATCAATAAAGAAAGTACGTGCTTGCGGATATCTTATTAATCCAATAGAAGCTGAAAAAATACCATCTAAATCGGAATCATGTGAAAAGATAACCACATTCTTCACATTACAGCAATCCTTTAATGTTTGATATTAATCTTGTTTTAAAATTTCAATTCTTTCAGCAACATATTATTTCACATCAGAGATGCTTCGAAAGCCAGATTATCTTCAAACATCACCATTTGTTTACTGAATCGCTAATCATGTGTTTAGAATGTGTTCTTTTGGAGCCATATCTAGCCATAATCTAAAATACCATCAAATTGCTTTACTAATCTAAACATTATTTTCCTATTCGTAACCTTTCATATTATGGACTACTTGTAATAGAATTCTTTACACAATTTTTTCTTCTAGAAGGATGCCAGACTTTCCTTTAGCTAAATCGATTTCTTTTTGTAGTGTTAATATTTAAAATGAACGACCATTCTTCTTCTTCTTCTTCTTCTTCCTATACTATCATAGGAATAATGTGCCAAGTTTTAATATTTTGAGGCAATTATTTCTGCATATCACAAATTTCTTCCTAAGATGTTCTTATATTATTAACCAATAACAAATACCCAAAAATTGGAAATTGCATTATACAATATCATAAATTCAATAAAAGCTAAATATATATATATAATTACTTTCTCACCCTGAGAAATTTAACTATAAAATTGAATGAAAAAAAGAAACTACGTGATATTTGATTGTGTGGTTACAATTGAATATAGAAAATTATCATGTTCAACATACATAAGTACATTACTGAAGTCAAATATACTTCTGACACAAAATAGAGATAACAGATGTACAATGATGTTCTTTCTATAGTTAGATTGCTAGCAATCTCGACAATGATTATAGCATTGCCTGTATTGTCTGCTAATATAGGAACAGCAAACGCTCAGAACGTCAGAGAAGAAGAGGCTGTTAGCCAGGGAACAGTAGAGGATAAAATA
Organism: Nitrososphaeraceae archaeon; assembly: GCA_035264705.1. Taxonomy (GTDB): domain Archaea; phylum Thermoproteota; class Nitrososphaeria; order Nitrososphaerales; family Nitrososphaeraceae; genus JAJNBK01. The sequence goes on from DATFPS010000366.1 coordinate 4,155, forward strand.
ATAGAATTAGGAGATTCCTTTAAAAAACTCTTAATAACTACTCCTAATGCAGAAGGAAGTGATAGTAAAGAAAATAGTGACGAATGTGAAAATGAGTTGGACTGCTCTAATGAGAATTCAGATGAAGATATAGAAAATAAAGAAACAGAATCAACTATCGAGATACTTTTACCATTTCCTTAGAGAACTTATGGTAGTCTTTTAAAATATTTTTGAATGAAAATCTTATCTTTCTTGATTTCAGGTGATTTTCTTTTGAATGCCTTTATAATTTCTTCTTATATCTTAGCATTCTGTTTACTAAATGGTAATATAATATTTATCTCTAGAGCAAATATTATTCTCAATTGTGAGCGGAATAATTTTTGATTTCTCAGAGGTACATTAACTTATCACAAATTGTGTGAATTTTACCTATTGCTGTAATAGAATTTTAAAGGTTAGATTGCTGCAACTACAATTAAAAAGACGAAGTTAAATATTTTCTTCCAATAATAAACCTAAATTCTCTTTTTAAAAGCAATTTTTATTCTTTTTAACTAGCTATCATATAGTGCGAATTTGGCCATGAGTGCAGATCACCATGCTCATAGTATCGTTGTTTTGTTAATAAATCATCCAAATTTCAATTAACTTTGATCGGATATGAAACAGAAGAAGGACTCGGTAAAATTGTTTTCATTAGTCTATTGTTGATTTGGTTGATAGATTAAAAAATATAAAAAAAGGATTAGTCGATCGGTTTACAACTTGTTATACTTATTCTCCGCCTTAGCCGCCGCCCATGCTGCCGCCGCCGTCGCTGCCGCCTTCACTGCCGTCCATGCTGCCGCCTTCACTGCCGCCCATGCTGCCGCCTGTCGTTCCTGTTAGATTTGAAGTGGTCATATTTCCACCAGTCATATTTTGTGCTGTGGCACTAATTCCGCTGCCTATCGCAACTATCGATGCTATGAGTATAGCAGATAAAGCAGCCACGGCTAACGGTACA
>DATFPS010000367.1:0-3550 GCA_035264705.1 Nitrososphaeraceae archaeon
TCGCCATTACCATTGCTACTATTGTACTTGCAGTATAGTAGGTTAACTTCGGGACGGAATACTTATCTGAATTTTTGCCAGTACCATCACTCAATATTTAGACAATCTCAAAGAGACCATATAAATTATATTTCGTGGTTGATCTAGCCTGTATTTTACGCCTTGTTAATATCAAGAAAACAAATTGCAAACTACCGCATTATATACGGATTTATTACTCAGATATTTTATCTCTATTAGAGAGGGCACGGAAGGATGACTTGGCATAGCACGATATAAGAAAGAATATTCTTTTGACCTATCAGTCAATTTCAGAATCGCTTTATTCACGTTGCTTTTTATCTGTTTAGTATTTTTATAATTGGACAGATTGATCGCAGTTATGTTGCCTTCTCGCTTCTATTTCTTGTATAGATGGGAAGGGAATTTTGTCTAATGATTCTCTTGTATAATGTCTAATGATTCGTTGGGTCAGAGAATTTAAGCAATTGGTATTTTTCAAAAACTCAGAGCACATATATAAGAATATTGAAGAAGAAGAAGAAGAAGAACATGAATCTATGATCTGATTCTAGATAACAACGAAATGATATCTCTATAGGTGAGATTCCAGGTCATGAGGACCAAATAGATGTTAAATTGTCAGACGGCATTGTGCATAATATATTAGAGAGGCAATTATTTTACAGAAGATGTTTCCTTGTGATCATCTATTTATATGACTATCTCTGAGTCAGGTACAGAAATGCAGTCTTGAGCTTAAGAATCCCGACCCTATAGTTTACGCATTGTATCATTTTCCCATAACTGCATCCGATCTAACTTAGATTTCCTTTTTGCCTCTTGTAACATGTTATAGACGTTAGCATGCGATCTTCCCTTCGATAGCATAGTCACTGCTTCAGTCGCAAGTTTGATTTCTTCAAAGGTTCCAATGATTGCCACAGTATGACCATAGACAGAGATATAGGATCCGCTGAGATCTTCGATCGTTTTCCTTGATTTACCAGCTTCTCCAATGATTCTTCCTTTTATTCTACTTAATGCATTAGGGGATTTACCTGCATAATCTCTCAAATCAATTAACTGCAAAACTTCTTCTTCCCCTAGCAATCTATATGCTCGCTCAGGGGAGAAACCTTTGCCAATAGCAGAGACAATCTCTACCGCCTTAAACGGTTCCATTTCCTCAACGGGCTTTGAACCAGCAGAAATTATTGTATCTCCATATTCACTGTCTACTTCAATTGTAACGCTACATTTTTCCTCAATTTGTCCTTTCACCTTGCCCTTTTTTCCAATAATGACGCCTATTCTATCCTTTGGAATTTTTATTACCTGTTGAAAGATCAATTATTTCTCTCTCCTATGACTCTCTTTATTGCTAATTCGTTTGGTAGAATTTTAACACCATGTTTTGAAAAAAAATTGTTTATATTAACTATATCACGTGTCAAGAATTCTATTGATTTAGGATGTTTAATATCTACTGATGATCCAAAGTCAAATAATATGATTCTACCATGATCGACATCTTTGAATATGTTATACTGAGACAAATCTGCATGCACCAGATTTGCTTTATTGTAAAGTTTTGCTGTCTCCTCGATGACGTCGTCATAATCTTCAGATGTGATCGGATCTGCATGTGCCAGATTTCGATAAGGATTACCTTCAGAATCACCCATAAATTCCATCGCTAAAACATTTCGACGAACTTGATAGGGACTAGGAACGCTCACCCCAGCTTCATAAGCAGTCTTCAAATTTCGAAATTCTTTTTTGGCCCACGTGGCAATTAAATTCTGAGAACCTTGCTTAATATTTGAAAATCGCGGATCGCCCGCTATATATTGCAATCTCTTTTTAAATTCAGCGCTTACAGTAAGATATATTTTTATTGCAAGAAATTTATCATTATTATCTAATGCCAAATAGAGCTTTGATTCTTTACCTGAAGCAAAAGGGCTTCTCAGATACTTAAAAACTCCGTCACTAATCATACTATTTAGAACCATAAGAGTACGCATATCAAAAACATCATCAAAAACTCTTCTGTCTTCAGATGTCTTTATTAGCAATCGATTTTCACGTTCATGTCTAAGATATCGTCGGTCTGCTCTGTCCATAGCTGTATTCTGTGCATAGTCAGCTCTATTCCTTTCCAACTCTTCTTCTTTTCCTAACAAATCAGATCTGTTTTTAGTTATTTAACTATTAGTCAATATCTGTGCTGAAACTTAAAAATCATCAAGAAAGGTATACCACATATCCTCTTTATGCTTATTTCTTTTGCCAATCTGAGCTTAATTGCCTGATTTACAATTCTTTCTCCAACTAGATTCGCTATAGAGCATGTTTGAAGGAGGTTCTTAGCCTTGCTTTCTTCGATTATTTCTTGCTGAAAATATTCCTTGGTTAGATCGACTACAATATCCCCTTGTTCTAATTTAGTTCCAACCAGCTCAATATCGCATATATTAACCATAGTTGAGCCTTGGTATCTCATTGTCCTTAGTGCGTAATTCACTGTGAAGCACTCTGAAAGAATTTATATAAAATAATATTTGCACCTATCAATCTATTATAGATAATATTACATTTACTTGTCGTTCTGCTATTTTATAATACATCTTGCTATGATCCGTAAATTTCTGTTTTAATATCAAAGGATCCATCCGTCCTTTTATTTTTGTTTGCGATAAATCCCAAAGGAGTCAACAAATTAATGACTGAATCAATGGTTCCCTGATATCCACAAATATGAAAGAATGAGTTTTTAGGAGTAATTCTCTCCCCTACAGCTCTCTCTAACTTCGACATTCCCTCCTTATTACTTGTGAGTAACGACTCTACTCTACCGTTGTTTCCATTCCATCCTGTTGATAGAGGATGATCGGGTCTGCTAACTGTGGGTATATATTTAAAGTTCCAATTATGCTGAGTTATTCTCTGCAAACTTTCTAAAAGATCTCTGTAACCCAGCTCTGCAGCATATCTTGCTCCGTGTAGTAAGATTATTTCTCTATGCGTATTTGTATTGCTTAGATGAAGAATATAACTTATAAACGGCGCTAAACCTGTCCCAGAAGCAACAAGTACGAGTCGTCTTCTTTCCAATGATCCATCCGCTTGCTTTTCTTCTATGGTAAAAAATCCAGCAGGATAATGCCAATAAACTGGGTCTCCTTCTTTTAAGTTGAATATAGCACTCGTTACCTTACCTGGAAGAGGTTCACTTACCATTTTGATGTAAAATTCAAAATGTCGTTTCTCTTCTGGTGGCGATGCAATAGAATATGCCCTGTAAGTTATTTTGTTATTGTCATGCAATAGCTTTACACCTAGAGCCACAAACTGGCCTGCCTGAAAATCAGGAACTTTTCCTTCTTGTGGTCTAAGTCGCAGTATTGCCAATTCATCAGTTAGGTATTTTTTATAAATAATTTCTCCTAAATTAGGTGATGATGTCATGCGCCTACTGCTTACAGAGGAATTCATAGATTGCTTATTCAGTTTATCTGGCGTATAAAGCATTATAATCTATAAC
>DATFPS010000368.1:0-7716 GCA_035264705.1 Nitrososphaeraceae archaeon
TCAAAAAATAGTTGAACCAGGACAAGAAGCAGCAAATCCTGAAGAAGCAAAAGAAAAAGCAAGAAGAAGTGGTATGACTAAAGGTACTGCTGGTGCAGATGAGACTGGCAGCGAATATGAGCAAGGTGCTGCAGGAACAAACAAATAACTAAAGAACAACATCTCTCTCTTAACATTACTCCTTTCTTTTGTCATTATTTTCCTTATAACCATAGGGGCAACCACCATTAAAGAAGCAGTCAATATTCTATGACTTATAGTCATTACCACTATTAAGAAAATATTCAAAAATAAATGACGATAGCAATTAATCTTTTTGGATCAATTGAGTTTTCATGATAATGTATACAACTAGGATTCATTCTTTTGCCTTATTTCTACCTGCTTTGAGTTAAATCATAAAAATTGTTTAAAACATTAAAAAGGTATTTGGGATACTATTACCTAATGTCAGAAGATAAAAATCAAGAAGCACAGAAAATGGTAAGTGAACAGGGAGGAGTAGAAGGTCAGAGAAAGGAAATAAATGTAGAAGATTATGCAAAAGCTGGAACTATAGGTCAAATCCTTAAAGATATGGAATTTCCAGCAGATAAGGATAAGATAGTTCGATATGTACAACAACGACAATCTGCATCTGCGGATAATCACGAAAGTAAAGATATATTGTCAAAACTTCAGAATATGGAAGATAAACAATATCAGAATGTTTCTGAGGTTACCAAAGCGGCTGGGTTGGTTTATTAATACAAAAAACTAAATTGCCGATAAAGTATAAGGACACACAATAAATAATCCGATATATGTATTTCTTCTACTTCCAGAAGAAATAAATATGCATCACTATTGCGCATAATGAAGAAGTCAACCTAACAATAAGAAAAGATTTGCATCATATACTAAAGATATATATCTATATGTTTTTCCTTTTTACGACTAAGCAATAGTATAGAACTGCAAACTATTTCACTAACTAACAAATTAGGAGTACAAATTATAATTGATTAATGATCTAAAAAAAGCACTCTTTGAAGCTGTATTAGATACAATAAACAAAAATTCTTCTTCTTTAGCAGTTGCTTTTTCCGGAGGAATTGATAGTTCTTTACTTGCAAAAATATGTAAAGACATTGGAATAAAGGTTACATTACTGACTATAGGGTTTCCGCTCTCTCAAGATATAGAATTTTCTAAACAGATTGCTCTGAAATTAGATTTGCCTCATAAGATATCTGTATTAATGCCAGAACAGTTCCAGAAAGATGTACTATATATCCAACAAAAAATAGCTTGCAGAAACATTTCCCATATTGAAAATTGTATTGCATATTTCTATATTGCGAGAATGGCTAATCAGAATAATCTTCAATTAATTTTAACTGCAAATGGTTGCGATGAATTATTTTGTGGTTACAATAAATTCAGACTAATCTATGACGAGGGTATAAAAAGAATAATAGACTTAATGGATGAAAGAATCGCTAATGAACGTCTGCTCCTAAATGAGATAGACAAGATAACAACAGAATTTGGAGTGCTTACAAAACAACCATTTTTCTCACAAAAATTCATTGACTTAGCTAAAGATATACCCATTGAACAGAAGATCACCGGTTCTAATGATTTCATACGAAAACATATTCTGAGAAAATTAGCTCTTTCAATAGGGATCCCAAGAGAATCTGCAATGAAACCAAAAAAAGCTCTTCAATATGGCTCATTAATTCACAGAAATTTCAAAAGGACTAATAAATAATATCAAATAGTAATAGTATATAAAAAAAGAGCAAGAAAATTAGCAAATATCTATCTAACCTCCAACTACAAACTAAATAAAAAACGTCAAATTTATTTAGTGCAATTGATTATTATGATACTTCTTATTTGTAGCCTTTACCTTCCTCACAACATTCTCTATAATCTTTGATGATGCTGACAGATGATTTTTTGCATTAAATATGCCTTTTAATTCTAAGGGAGTAAGACTCTGTGACAGATTAGCATCTTTTCTCAAAGCATCAAAGAAATCTTCATTTCTCTCTAGTGCTACAAATGCTACCTTTTGGATATTACGATATGCTTCAAATCTGGGAACTCCTTTCTTTATCAATGCCTCAAGAACGAATTCTGCATAGATTTGGCCCTTTGTAATATCGAGGTTTGAGGTGATTCTCTTTGTATTTACGTTAAGATCTATGATAACATTCTTCATAGAATTTAACATTTCATCTAAGAGAATTACAGCCATTGGAAGTGTAAATCGTTCATTTGCTGAATTTGACAAATCTCTCTCATGCCATAAGCCAATGTTCTCCATTGCAACATTAACTAATGATCGTAGAATCTTTGCAAGGGAAGAAACTCTTTCACTCTTAATTGGATTACGTTTAACTGGGACTGCGCTGCTTCCAATCTGTCCTCTTCTGAAAGGTTCTGCAACTTCACCTATCTCTGTTCGCTGTAAATTTCTAATCTCAATTGCAATCTTGTCAAGCGTGCAAGCAACAAGAGTAATCAAAAATTGCATCTCTGCATGTCGTTCTCGAGGAATAACTTGTGTAGCAGCTTCAACAGCATATAGTCCCAAATCCATAGCTACTCTTCTCTGTACATCTAATGCCCTATTTCCCATTAAAGAGCCTGTTCCAACAACACCAAGGGTCTTGCAAAGTAGGAATCGTTTTTTACCTTCTTCAATTCTTTCTATGTGTTTTGTCATTTCATCAGCCCATACTGCGAACTTTAGACCAAATGCAATTATACTTGCATGCTGTCCATGTGTTCTGCCAACTGCAGGAAGAGTACGGAATTCTAATGCCTTGTCAATCAGAGCAGTTGATATATCTAGAATTTTAGATTCAATAATGGAAAATGCGTCTCTCATTTGCATTGAGATGGTCGTATCTATAATATCGTTACTTGTTAGTCCATAATGGATCCAAGGTCTTGTTTTTTCTGAACATTGTTCACTTAAAGCCTCTACTATTGCAGCGGTATCATGTTCTGTAACTGCTTCTAATTCCTTTACTTTCTCAATAGTAATATTGCCTGATTTTGCCTTTTTTATGATATCGTCAGATGCATTTTCTGGAATCATTTTAATATGAGCCTGAGCTGCTGATACTGCAGCTTCAAAATCTAGCTGGTATTGTAGATGTTGTTGTTCTTCAAATATTTTCTTGATTTCTTTACTTCCATAACGTCCTGAGTCAATGGGTAGAATGGGCATTATTAACTACACAACTAATGGACTAAAAATTAAATCTTATTAGAAAGAAATTGTTGAATTTAAAAACTGATAAATTGCAAGAAATACACATATCTTGGCAAACAATTTACAATAGAGTTACTATGTGACAATTACAATGAATATATTGTTGCTTGTATGTAAACGAATATGCCCTAGTGAAGATAGTTTGAAATTATTCTCATATCGATGAAGTGCTCAATACAATGTGAAGTAGACGATGGATTTAGTCTTTTCATGTAAGACAATTGGGACCTAACTTGTTCTTTTGTCATCTTTCATTTGTTGAAGTATTGTCTTATATATATACAGTTGATCATTCATTCGATAATAATGCGCATATATGTAAGATGGTAAATAGTTTACTACTCTAGAATTCCAATTACTTTTTGTAATTAGTCTCTTCTAAATATTGCTGTTATTATTGCCTTTTTTTGAGTTGCTGCTGTTATCGAAGTAAATAATATTATTATGCATATATTTATCAACGTGATGAAGTATACAAATTAATGGAAAAGGATTATGCATGGCGCATAAATTAATTCCAAAATTGATATAGTAATTCCATTAAGCAAAAAAATTAATAGAATAAAAGATTTTGTTAGAATACTAAAATTGTAGGAGAACTTATTAATATTATAAATTTAAACAAACTATATGGTTGCGGCTACATTCTTAGTATTTTACCGATTCAAAGCAATGAGTAAAGATGAGGCACAGAAAGCTAATAACGAATGGCGAGAACTAAAAAATAGTTTGCCTTCAGGTATTGAGCTTGTAGGAGAATACGATCATGCATGGGGGACAGAATACAATGGATTCTTGATATTTGAAGCAGATAGCAGTGATTCATTTTTGGATTGGTGGTCGAGTTTCAAGGATAAGGTCAGATGGTATGTAGAGCAGACTCATACAATAGTCGCAAGAAGACGATAACCTTCTTTTCTTTTTATAACCATAGGCACCCGTACAAATATTTCTATTTTGCTGTCTTTTAAAACGCTTTAGCAATTCTCACCTAAGTATTAACACAAACAATCTATGGTAGCGCACTTTTTTAGCTGACTTTTTGCTTACTAACTAATACTATTTAGCTATTAAAAAACAACCAAGCAACCAAATAAGAAGAAAATACTACTATTGTAGTATATCTTTGTATAGTTATATAATTATCACTACTGTAGTTACTATCGTGATTACTATCATCTACAGCGAGACTAAGTTCAGCGTGCTAACAAGTTGGACTATAAATAATTTGTAATGTGGTGAAAGGAGTATATTTCAACAAGCTTATTATTACTCCATCAGGCTTTCTTTAGGTGAAGCAGAAGACGATGATTTCTTAAGCTTATTTAAGACTGCATCTCCAACCTTTGTTAAAGTAACTTGATCAGTAGCATTTCTGGTAAGACAACCAAGTCTAATAACTAATCGCTCTAGCTTATCGGCATCACCTTCAAGTACTTAAGAGCAAAGTCCTTACCTAAAACGATATTAGTCATATCGGCTCTATCACTAAGAAACTCTAAGTTTAGAGATTGAGTATCGTCTCTGAGTTCTGCTTCTGCTTCTGATATACGCTTCTGAAATGTTTCATCTAATTCTTCTGAACTTGCCATTCAAAAAGAGGTTACTGTGCTGGGGTCTTTATAGCTATATTAGAACCCATTATACGTATAGTGGGACTAACCTATTGATAAGGCATTTGAATGTTATACGCTCGGGTTCGGATTGTTGGGATATAACACATATTGCAGACAGGTTATGAAGATTAGGTCTGTGTCTATGCTGTATGACTGCAACACAAGCCGATATGTGTGTGCTCGTTTCTAACATAGAATGTTGTATCTCTAATGTCCTTCCTTGTATTGTAGCGTTTAAGTAAAGCTGTATGGAACCATTTGAATCCCTAGATAGTGGCTGAAATACTCATCAACATAATATCTTATTATCTTATCAAGCGTGGCAGGTGAAAGCATGTATGACACATGAAATAAAGTAAGGTGTGTCAAATGAGACCTAATCAATCAATCGTTAAGCATGGTCATATGATTTAACAATCGATTGAATGGCCGCTCGCATATTAACTTGTAATTCTTCAATGCTTTTACCTTGACTAACTGCACCAGGTAATTCTATGCACTTACCACTATATGCTCCGTCATCTTCTTTTGCTGTCGCAACATGATATGTTGCAGGAGGACAGTCATGACAATTAGGCTGTCGTACCTCTATACTGATTATTGTTGTCTTCTCATTATTGTTATTATCGTCATAGTACATTCTTCATAACCTGTCTCATCTATCTTCTTTGCTAATGCACTCATAGCATTCTATTTCTCATGTGCGATGGATAGATCTATCTTTTCTTTGGATGATAGATAGGCTTGCTACTGACTAACGCTACAATAGTTGGAACAGGTAAACGTTTAGCTCCGGGTATTAGTTTCTTTCCCTCATAGTCCTCTGCCTCTTTAGGTTTAATATCATCGTCTTCTGTGTCTGACAAAGTATAAGTTTGATCTAAATTGATTAATGCTATTACAGGCCTGGGATCAAGATCTTACATTGGACCTCTACTAAATCAGGGTTATCGACGTCAAACACTGTCGTGAGATCTTTAGGGATCATCAGGATTAACACCACTTTCCTTTTATAGGGTTGTCGATATTCGCATCTGCAAGATTGTTAATTATGTCTTAGCTTTGTTCTATTATGTTCTTCTCCTGAATAGAGGAGTATACAAAATAGAAATGTCTCTAAACTTTTTATGTAATGTTAATTAATCCAGTGTTTAGCAAATTATCGTAATTCTAATATATTAATAATTAGAACTCGGCTGATACTATGAAACTATTACAAGTCTTACTAATAACAACAATAGCAGCAGAGCTATGCTAATATCAATAGTAGGTATTGTAACAATACCCCAATCTGCAGCAATAAGTTCTTAGTGCGGGAAGAATCAGGATGTTCATTCAGCAAAAGAAATCGTTGAAACAACTGGCTCATACAAAAACTTTGGTCGTACCATATCAAATCAGGTACTGATTAGCCAGAGGGTTCTGTTGGTGGAGGTGTCGCAGCAGTATCAGCCCACATAATTGTGTTCAAAAAGGAGATATCCACATCGCATGAGGTCCATTCCCAGCAGCAACTACTCCATCGTGCGGCGATCCTCCAGATGAATGTTTTAAATGGCCATAATACACTGTCTTTCTGAATCTCATTTTCCTATCTTTTTTACAGATGTACCTTAATAGAGTTCTTTGTATTAAGTTTTGGGAATAAATTTTTAGAAATTGAATAAATTACATTTGAAATATGGCAACTACAACTTCTTATTTTGAAAAATTAAACTAAAGCATTTTTTGTTCTGTCGAGTATCGAATCCATTTCTTCTGGATTAGAAACTGGCCTTTTCTTAAACATTGAATGAACTGGTCCTGCTCCATCGTCGATTTTTCTAGGAATAATATGGATATGGACGTGAGGCACTTCCTGTCCTGCTTCTCTACCATTATGAACTGCTATAGTTGAAGCATTGACTTCTGCTGCCTTTTCTACTGCGAAAGACACTTGCCAAAGCAGGTCAAAAACTGCAGATGAGTCTTCTCTACTCATTTCCTGAACTTTTTTGTAGTGTGTTTTTGGAATAACTAGAGTATGACCTATGGATAATGGCATAGCATCTAGAAATGCTATGGCCTTATTATTTTGACTGATAATTCTAGCCTTAATTTTGCCATCAGCAATGTTGCAGAAAATACAGTTTGGATCAAACATAAGAGTAATAGAAGACAGACTCTCTAATAAATAGAAAATTGTTGTAGTTTATGCTATACAATAGTTCGGCTATACTAAAAAGATATGAGCAACAAGTATTGCTATTGTTATAATATTAATGATGTAAGAAGCATATTTACTTTTTTACGTATTAAATTTCAATGATAACAATTCTAATTCAATAAAGTTGTTTACTGGCAAGTACTGAGAAAATATTATAAAGTAAATTCAATGACAACGCGTACTTTGTCAAGAGATGATATAAAGAATTTCATCAGGAATATTTGGTATGTATGTGTATATTATATTTATGCAAGTCTATTTCTTCGGATATTTTTTTCTAGCTCTTCAAGTAGTTTCTCTCCATTACTTGGATCGATCTTGCGAATTAAAAGATCAAACTTCTCCTCTTGTCTATCATTTCCTTCTTTAGATTGTGGCGAGCCAACGTACCATAGAAAAGATAGACCTGCTACCTGCCATATTAGTTGCAAAAACTCTGACTGCCAATTTTCCATAGTGTCTCTAAGGGTAGCATTCAGATAGTTACCAATATCAATTGGCTGGTTGTGTTCCACCTGATCTTGGCGGTATGCAGACCATGCGAATATCCAATGCGCAATTATGGTAATTACAAATAGAGTCAAAGTGACCCATAGATATCCACGTTTGCTCTTTGTCAT
>DATFPS010000369.1:0-2236 GCA_035264705.1 Nitrososphaeraceae archaeon
TCATGATGTGGATATATTAATTCCTTTGCACCACCATGTATATCATATATTCCATTAAAATTTGACATCACAACCGAAGTATCTTGCATATGCCACCAAGGAATTCCACTTCCTAGAATCTTATCGTCATACTTTTGCCCACATTCGTCGCTTGCATTCCATATGAGAATGTCCCTCGGATTGAGTTTGCCCGGTCCAATGTCAAGTCTTCTGTTATCCAGATCTTTTACACTCAATTGAGATAATTTTCCATATGATCTTAATGTAGTTGTATCAAGGTAGATGTTTCCATTACGAGAATACGCTAATTTGCTTTCAAGCAACATTGCAACCAGTTTTGCAGCAGTCTTTACATAGTCTGATACTCTAACAAAATTGAAGGTAGTTGTGATACCACAGGATAATAAATCTGTATATAGTTCATCGATGTATTTGTTTGCAAGAGCCTCTGGTGACAACCCTTGAATATTTGCTCTTGTAGCTATCTTTGGATCGATATCTGTTATGTTGACAATCACCATCGGGTGTAAGCCTTTGGAAAGCAGGTATCTAGTCATTAGATCATAGAAAAAGAATATACGTGCATGTCCGAGATGACAATAATCATAAACCGTTGGTCCACAAATAAAGATTTTTACATTATTGTCTTTAGATATGAAACAGGATTTTTTTCTCGATAGACTATCAAAGATTTTCAATTAACAAATACATTAAATAGATGAATATTAGATATATAACATTCTATCTCTATGAGATATTCATATGAAGCTAACGGCTTTAATGAGATCAGGTAATAAGTTTTTATAAATTTGACTAAACTGCAAACAATGATGATTTTTTGATTGACACTGCATCTTTTTTACTGCAGACACAAATTAGAGAAACAAGTATATTGTCCTGATATAAATATTCGATTAATTATCTATAATTTCTGGTTCTAAATGCCTGAGATAAAAGGAATAAAAATTAAAACACTAAACAACTTTCCTATTTCCTTCTAGGTTACGCCAGTGGGCCTTTGATGTTCCTTATGTTCTAATTTCATATGCTGTTCTTTATCTTGCTCCGTTGTGAATGTAATTCCGCACAGATCGCATTTGATGTTGGAAGAATTATCACCTGAGTTTTGTTTTGATGCCATTGTGGTTTAGTTATATTTTATTGCATAAATAGGTTAAGTCAGCTAGCACAGTTGTAATTGTGATTTCTTCCTGAAGAATCTTCGATTAATATGACTGAAAATGATATCTTATAATAAATATGTATCTAGATCAATTTGTTAGAGTGCAATTGTAAAACATTGCAGTAATAATAACTATTTGAAATGAGAAACTATGCTTTAAAAGAAGAAATTTTGTAATCTTCTAGTTGCCATAGTGGCCATATGATCTAATATTCCCAATTCTTTATCCAGAACATCGTTTCCAGTGACTAGAAGGCAAAATAGTGTTAATTAGTTAAGAAGATATAGGATGTTAAGACAAACCAAGGAAATTAACAAGATAAAGACATCGCAATTTTGACAGATATACAAAGACAATAGAATAAAAGAAAAAAATAGCTTGCGACACTTGATATGATTGAGATTGTGAAGCGTTCTCGAGTAATGATTTACTATATTGTTATGAAACCATTATGAAAGTTATTGCCAAGTGAATATACAGGGAGAAAGTATAGAAATGAATGATATAGAAACCAAAGACAATTCGAAGACTAATATTAGTTCAATCGAGCACAACTCTACATATGATACTAATATTATCAATAAAGCAGTAGAGAAAGGTAGCAGAGATGCTAATTTTCTCAGTTATGCAGCAAGCTTGCTAGCTAAAATGCAGTTTCCAGCCTTTAAAAATAATATTCTTGAGTATATAACTAAAGTTACAACCGATACTAATGTAATAGCATTATTTGAGAGCCTCGACGGCTATATAAAATTCAGGGATGTAAACCATGTACAAAAAGCGCTTGAAGAAAATAACCCAGAGAAGAAACAAACATATCAAATAACCAATGAAACGCGTGAGGGTCCTAACACTAGAACTCGTGATGTAACAATTGAGAGCAGTATAAGCGAAAAGGAGCCTACAAATGCAAATGAGGAAAGAAAGGATTATCCAGAAGTTACACCCGCAGCGATGACAAATTTTATATGTAATACATGCGGTAAACCGTTTCAGAACCAAAACGATCTTGTGAATCATCAGCGTTTTGAAAGAGGAGAAGAAATTCATCA
>DATFPS010000370.1:0-2338 GCA_035264705.1 Nitrososphaeraceae archaeon
GAATGAAGATTAAGAGTGATAGGAGATATCAATAGACTGTTATAATTTGCAGAGATCATTATTATGTAAATGAACAGAAGAAATATATAAAAATTAAAATACATTTTGTGATTCGGTAGATTTTTAAGGATGCAATAAGAACAAATTCTTTGAATTAAGATTGACGTCCTCTCCATCTGTTGATATTCTTGAGAGAGCAGATGAAAAAATTGTCATAAAATTTAATAATGTTCCAAGGCAGTACGTAAATGCCATTAGAAGAACTTCAATAAGCGAAGTTCCTACCTTAGCTATAGACGATGTTGTAATTTTAGAGAATTCATCGGTTATGCATGATGAAGCGATTGCTCATAGGCTAGGTCTCGTCCCATTACAAACAAATCTTGATAGATTTGTAATGCCACATGACTGCGACTGTAAAAGTACGTTGGGCTGCTCAAAATGCAGAGTATTATTAGTATTAGATTCAGAGGCAAATGAGAAAACCAAAGTGGTCACTTCTGGTGAGCTCGTGTCTGAAGATGAGCTTATAAAGCCGGTTAGTAAAGATATTCCAATTATCACTCTTGCTCCAGGTCAGAAATTGAAATTTGAGGCTTATGCAAGATTAGGAATTGGAAGGGACCATGCTAAATGGCAGCCGACTTCAGCAGCGATTGTTAAAGATGGAAATAATGAAAATGAATCTATCCTTGTTATTGAGACTAACAGAGCATTAACAGCAGAAGAAACACTGATGGCAGCTATTGAGAAAATAAATTCTAAAATCAAGAATTTCAACTATATAATACAACATCTTGAAATACCTAAGAATTCCTCCTAGGTACATTTATTTGGGGATTTGCGATAACTGACGGAGACGAAGAATAAATTATGCTTGCTAACACTGTAATAGATAACACAATATGGACTCTTCGTAGAGCTTTCAAAAAGAATAAAGCTCCAAT
This sequence comes from Nitrososphaeraceae archaeon, assembly GCA_035264705.1. Lineage (GTDB taxonomy): Archaea > Thermoproteota > Nitrososphaeria > Nitrososphaerales > Nitrososphaeraceae > JAJNBK01. The sequence goes on from DATFPS010000370.1 coordinate 948, forward strand.
TTGGAAGGCTCTAGAATATGAGCTTTCAAGTCGAAGATCAAATAAAAGAGAAGTTAATGTCGGTCGATTGTCAGATATTACCAAAGATGATCAAGTAGTTGTTATTCCTGGCAAGGTATTGAGTTCTGGTGCAATAGATCACAAATTAACAGTTTGTACATTTTCAATTTCACAAGAAGCTGCAAAGAAGATATTGGAATCTGGAGGAAAGATTATAACACTTGATCGATTGATAGAGAAATATCCTGATGGTAATGGAGTGCGCATAATTGGCTAATAAGCAAGAATTGCTAAAAAGATCATCTTCACAATCAGCACAGAACAAACAAATAGTGATTGACGCAACTAATTGCATCTCGGGTAGAATTTGCTCTCATGTTTCAAAACTATTGCTTCAGGGAAATAGAGTGACAATTGTAAATGCTGAAAAAGCTATGCTATCTGGGCACAGGTACAAAACAATCCAACTTTACAAAGAACACCTTGAAATTAATTCAGTCACAAACCCTATTCATGGTCCTTTTCATCCTAGAAGACCCGATACAATACTAACAAAGATGGTAAGAGGCATGATACCAAAACGCAAGAGTAGTGGTAAAGAAGCTTTTAAACGGTTAAGAGTGTACATCGGTATTCCTGAATCCTTAAAGAATTCAGAAATGAAATATTATGATGACTCGAAGATCACAAAACCATCATCCTATTATATTACAGTTGGCGAAGTAGCAAAAGAAATTGGATGGTCTGGGGGAGTAGAGCCAATAGATGAATAAAATAGATCTTTATCCAGGTCAAAGAAAAACATGTCGAGCCGTAGCCACAATTTCTAAAGGAAGAGGCAAGGTAAGGATCAATAACATTCCTGTGGAACTTTTACAACCAGCAGTCGCTAAGGAATTGGTAATAACACCCCTCCTCCTGATAGGAGAATTGAGAAATAAAGTTGACATAAATGTCAGCGTAGAAGGTGGAGGATTCATGGGACAGGCCTTTGCAAGTGCCGTTGCTATTTCTAAAGCTCTAACAGGAGAAGGGAAAGGAGGAAAAGATCCAAAAGATCATCCGTTAGCAAAAAATGTACGCGAAGAAATTAGAAAAAAAATTACTGAATTTGATAGACATTTTCTTGCAGGCGATCCAAGACAGAGCGAGTCCAAAAAATTTGGAGGACCTGGAGCTAGACGTAGAAAGCAGAAATCGTACCGTTAATTCTGCTTTTCCTATCTATATTCATTATCTATATCTATAACAATACAAATTCATCTCCTTATTTCTCTCTATATTTATATATCTAACAACACATACTAGTGCATAATAATACTCACGAGACATAAACATGATATCTGAAATTAATAACTTAATATCTGGCTCAGTCAGATGATAGAACAGGA
>DATFPS010000371.1:0-3593 GCA_035264705.1 Nitrososphaeraceae archaeon
TAAATCCAGATTACCTACAGAGAAATGTCCTATTTGCTTAAATGTGGAAATGTCAAGCTTTCCTATTTTACCCAATGAATCTTTTACATTTAATTATAACGATAAACGTGGAGTAGATTTAGAATTTAGAACTAGAAAGAAGGAAAAGAAGAAGGAACAAGAAAGAAAAACCAATGCAATGTTTCTATCTCAGTCCACAGGTTGTCTATATGAGCTCTATTATTGGATCTGTGCATGTTCTTTTGTTGTTTGTTATCATGTAGATTAAGATTAATCCTTTTATTATCAATTGGGTGCAGCAGTATATGAAACAGGATGACGAGAAGAAAATTGAAAGAGCCTCCAATGACTTCGGAATTTAAAATAGACTTTTCATTCAGAAGAGAGGTATTCTTCATTATTGCAGGAGCCCTTATGGGAGCCATAGTTTATGTTATTCCTATAACGGTCTTTGCAATTGAGGAAGGATCTTCGTACTATCTTACATGGATAGTCTTTGGTCATATTGCTGGTGTTTATTTTCCTATTACCTCAGTCATAATTGCAGGATTTATACTGCATGTTCTTACTGCAACATGTATTGGTATAATAGCAGGGCTATTTCTATACAAGACAAATATCCTAAACATAAGTAAGCCATCAAATGGGTTGAAATATGGACTCTTTGCAGGATCCTTAGTATTTGTTATTTTCGCTATACCAGTTCAGGAATTTGTATTAGGGCCTGAATTTGCACGCACAATTGGTAGTAGTAGCAGTACAACAACAACAAATACATCATCACCTCCTGCTGCAACGGAAAGTTCTCAACCAATGGTTAGTAAGCCTTCATTATCTTCAAATCAAATTATCATCAATCAATTAAGAGCCATAGCAAACTCTGTTATAATTAATCTAGTTTTCGGAATTACACTTGGACTATTTTCATCATTTCTCTCAATAAAATTTGGTGCTAGATACAGGTGCCCTAAATGTGATATTTCATTCTCAAGGGTTGACTCTCTGCAACGCCATCTTGAGCTTGTTCATGGTAGTAAACCAATACATCCAAAAAGGATCCTTATTCTAGGAGGAGGATTTTCAGGTGTAGAGGTATTAAGAAGACTTCAAGATAGATTTCAAAATGATGTTAGTATTGATATTACGATGGTAAGTAAAGATAACTTCTTTCTTTTTACCCCAATGCTCCATGAGGTAGCATCAGGGATGATAGAAACAAGACATATTGTAACACCTATCAGAGCTTTTTGCAATAGAGCTAAATTCTACGCTGCTAGAGTAGAGTTAATCGATTTGATGAACAAACAAATTATTATTGAATCCCCTGGTTCTACTTCTGCTTCTTCTATGCCTATTGCTGCTATGAGTGGCCCTACTATAATTGACAGAAAAGAACATGCTTACGCTGATCCGTTAGTTTTGTCTGAAGTAAGAAAAGATGGAGAAGAGCGGAAAGACAAACTATCCTATGACTATCTTGTCATGGCTTTAGGAAGTGAAACTAAATTTTTTGGTATGGCCGATATTGAGGAACACGCATTTACTATAAAGAGTTGGAATGATGCAATAATCATAAGAAATCATGTCATACATAAGTTAGAACAGGCAGAACTGCTGTTACGACAACACTCTTATGATTATGATGACGATAATAATAATCTAAACTCACATGGAAAAAATAAAAGAGAAAGTCTCTTAACTTTTGTAATTGTAGGAGGAGGATTTGCTGGTGTAGAAATGGCTGGAGAATTAAATGAATTTTTACGTGATGTAGTAAAAGAATACTATCATAATATCGAACCTAAAGATATAAGCGTAATAATAATACAATCTGGAAATAGACTTCTTCCTGAGATGAGCGAAGAATTAGCAGGATTTGCTATGCAAAAACTCATTCAAAATGGAGTTGAAGTCATTTTGAATACACGTGTTACAGGCGCTACTGCCAATAGCGTGAAATTAAAAGATGGTAGAACCATATCTACAAATACTATAATATGGTCTGGCGGAGTAGCACCTAGCCCCATAACAGAAGAACTACCTTGTGAACACGACAAAAAGAGTGGCCGGATAGTAGTAGATAAATTCTTAGAAATTCAAGGATATCCAGGTGTTTTTGCTATTGGCGACTGCGCTTCTATAATAGATCCAAATACAGGAAATCCTTATCCGCCTACAGCGCAGCATGCAATCAGGGAAGGAACAGCTGTAGCAAAAAATATGATTTCTATGATAGAAGGAAAAATAGAAAAAAAGAGAGTGTTTGATTACCAAACTAAAGGAATGATGGCAACTATTGGAAAAAGAAATGGAGTTGGTTCGATATTAGGATTAGAAGTACAAGGATTTATAGCATGGTGGATATGGCGAACTTATTATTTAGCCAATCTTCCTACGTTGCAAAAGAAGATAAGAGTAATGGCTGATTGGACATTAGATGTCTTCTTCAAACGTGATGTAACAATGCTGAGGAGTTTTGTAGAAGAGAAATAAGGACAGAATAGTTAAGTGAGCAAGAAAGCATAAAGAACTGAAACCATAAATAGAAAAAATACTTCTGACAATTTTTTTGAAGAAAAATAGATTCATTGTGATGTCTAAGGGTTAGCGTATCATGCAGGTACAGGTCCATCAAATTAATCGATTACTTTCACATAGAAAGTGAGATTTGTAGTAATTTTTCTGATCAACTGCATCTACGAAACTATGGAAACTAACTAGCTATCTCGGAAATCCGTATACATGATGAGGTTTCCTTGTTCTCGGTTTGTCCTACTCTGCCATCTCCCTACCAGAGATTAGGACGTACGTAGGTATCTTCCGTATTTATTAGGGCATAACTCTAAAAATAAGAGCTATAAAAGAGAGAAAAAGCACTAATAGAAAACCTTGTAAAGCTGATTCTGGTGAACAATTAAATTGGCAGTTACTTTATTAGGATCTTTACTATGGGGATTTATTGCTAGTATTCCTCTGCTTATAGGATCTATAGTAGCATCTTTTGTAAATCTTCCAAAAAATATTATTGCAACAATAATGGCTTTTGGCAGCGGTGTATTGGTTGCAGCTTTGGCCTTCTCTCTAATAGAAGAAGCTTTTAGCTTGGCAGAAGAATCTATTCTACCTGTAATCATTGGTTTTGCTTCAGGAGGAATATCATATAGTGCAGTAAATTATATCCTTAACAAAAGAGGAGGCACAAAGCATAGAAAAAAATCTCAGGGTGAAAATGCAGGAGGAGGGAAGAATGCCTCAGGATTAGCTTTATTGGTAGGTTCTGTCATGGACAACATTCCTGAAAATATGGCACTTGGAATATCTTTAGTAACAGGACGAGCGGTAAATGTAGTTTTGATAGTATCTATTTTTCTTTCAAACTTTCCAGAAGGATTATCTTCATCTCAAGGTATGAAATCTAATGGAAGAAGCAGAAGATATATACTTACATTGTGGGCTATAGCAGTTGTTATAGGAACAATATCTGCAGTAATAGGGTTTACTTTATTATCAAATACCAATCCAGCTATAATGTCAATAGCAATATCATTTGCTGCAGGTGCAATACTTGTTATGTTAGCTGAATCAATGATACC
>DATFPS010000372.1:0-7475 GCA_035264705.1 Nitrososphaeraceae archaeon
TTCCTGCGCGGCTTCTATCCTCATGTTCTTCCTTTGAAAATGCGCGCCATTCAGGACCTGTTTCTTCTATTCTTTCTGTTACAACAAATCCACAGTTTCCGCAAAACATCTCGCCGCTAGAATTGTCCGTTACCATCGGCCCCTTTCCGCAGCGTGGACATCTGTCACTAAACATAGATATATCTTTTACCAATTTTCTCACCATAAAATCAGCGGCGTTCCGCCAACTAGTATAAATATTTTATTCTATTATATATGTATTGCGGTAGTAAAATTTATTATAATATGACTATAAAATAATTCGTTTATTGTTGAATATGAAGTGTCTTATATTAATAATATCTAAATACTCACTATGAAATTGAAAAAAATGCAATTCAATTTGGTCTTTCTAATATATTCATTTATTATCTCTATCGACCATTCTATGCGGGTGATCAGTTATATTCTACTATATATTTTGCTTTATTAACGCTTGCTCTATCGACCGTTAACAGATATCGAGATCAGAACGGCTAACCGCATGGAAAAATCGTTCCATTCTTTAGATGCAATATTATTAAATCTGAATTTATAATATTATGCGCAATAATAACGATTTATTGCTTTCCAGAAGAAAGTATATGTAAGTCAATAACATGCTGGTTAAACTAATGTCATTATTATTTTCAATTAACAAAATGTTAATTAAAGGTTAGCAGTAGATAGAAACAATAATGCAAAATATTCGACGCATATCTAGATGGCTAGTAGAAAATGATCCTACGTGGGAAAAATCAATAGATTCAAACCTTGCAAATCTGACATGGACAAAGAAAGGCACCAATGTTAAAGCAGTATGTTCAGCGACTAGTATCTTTTGTGACATTGTTGATGAGTCAAAAGAAAATGTGGGATTAACAGATATGTCTACCAATTTCATAAATTATAGGAAATTAGACACAGCGGACACGAGCGATATCACCAGATATCTTTCTAGTAGATATTTGAATCCAACTATTGATGGCCCTATAGATCTGGATCTAAAAAGGAATAGTCTCTATAAAATGCGCAAGTTCTAATGGCAATACGAAATATTATTTAATATAGATTAAGCTTAAGGCAGAGAATAGATATTATTTCTTTTATAATATTCGTGATTTTATTATTCTCTGTATTTATAAATGGATTTTCAGGTATAACAATAATATATGCTCAACAAACTAGTAAAAAAGGTCCATATATTGATGAAGCAAGATTTATACATTATCTTGATGAAAACGTGGCAATAGAGGAAATAAAAATAGGCAATCTTGATTCATACTATTTTCGAGTTCCCTTAGAGTTTGTTTCTGACCTTTCTGCTAATCCTAACCTAAAAGTTTATGATAGAATCGCCGGATCGTTTTCGCTTTTATTGAATCCAGCACCACCAAAAGATGACAATTTGATCAATCCTTTTGCATTCAAAGAGATCCGTAGCGCCATGAATTATCTAATAAACCGCGAATTTATCGCAAATGAAGTCTTGAAGGGATATGGTATTCCTTTGGTGGATCCGTTTGGAGTTTATTCTCCTGAATACCCTAATGTCATAGATATTGTAGAAGCATTTGGTTTTAGGTATAATCCTAATCTTGCAGAAAAATTAATTTCTGATGCAATTATGAATGCAGGCGCGACAAAGGAAAATGGAAAATGGGTCTTTGGAGGAAATCCTATCACAATCAAAATATTAATTAGGAGTGATGATTCTGCTAGAAAATCTGTAGGAGAGATCGCGGCTTCAGAACTTGAAAAAATAGGTTTTACTGTTTTTAAAGATTATGGAGATTTGAACAAGGCGAACGGAATTATATATGGTTCCGACCCCCAAGATCTCCAATGGCAAGTCTACACAGAAGCCTTTGCAGGAACCGCAGTTTTTGTAAAAGATAATGCAGGAATAACAGCTCAGATGTATGCGCCGTGGCAAGCTAACATGCCTGGCGGTCAAAATCCTAGTTTTTGGAATTATCAAAATTTGACACTAGATCAGATAACACAACGCATCTTCCTTTATAATTTCACCTCTGAAGAGGTCAGAAATGATCTGGTGCGGAATGCAACGAGAGCTGGAATTCAAGAAGCAGTAAGGATTTTTCTTGCTCGTAATATTGATCCTTTTGTTGCTTCATCATCATTACGGGGTCTTGTCAATGACTTTGGGGCTGGAATCACTAGTAAATATTCTCTTATCAATGTTAGACCTAGTGAAGACAAATCTTTGGATATTGGTGTCAAACAAATCTATCAAGGAGCATGGAATAACATAGGAGGTTTTACTGATACATATAGCACTAATATTTATTCGGCTGTATCCGACTCTGGTACTTTTCGAAATCCTTATACTGGCGAAGTCATTCCTATGAGAAATGAATGGATAAATATTACTACAAATGGTCCAGTCAACCATCTCGTTGTCGCTCCTGATGCACAACTATGGGATCCGATTAGGCAACAATGGATCAGTCAAAATACTACTACTGCTATGAGCAAAGTAACATATAAAATACTATATTCTAATTGGCATAATGGCATTCCAATGGATAAATCGGATTTGTTATATTCTTACTATTTTCCCTTTGAATGGGCTACAGATGAAGGAGAAAATGACAAAACAATTGATCCAGAATATACATCGAAGGTAAATTCATCGCTCCCATTGATCAAAGGAATAAAATTCATCACAGATGACTTGGTTGAATCCTATGTTGATCAATGGCATTATGATGAAAAAGAAATTGCCGAGTCTGCTTCTCTCTGGACGGCTGTACCTTGGGAAATTACAGCAGCAACAGAAAGGTTAGTCACTTCTGGAAAATTCGCATATTCACAAGGAGAAGCAAATGCGAAGAACGTTGACTGGCTATCTCTAATTGTTCCTCAACATGCGATGATGATTAAATCTGAATTGCAGAAGATGAATGCAGAAGGCTTTGTACCTGCAGCTTTAAAGGACATTGTTAGCCCTGCTGATGCAAAGAAACGCTATGATGCCAGCATCAAATGGATTGATGCTCACAAACATGCAATAATTAGCAATGGTCCTTTCTTCCTAGATAATTTCAATCCATCGGGAAGGACAATTACCATTAAGGCATACAGAGATAATACTTATCCATTTGACCAAGGACATTGGTCATTGTTTGAATCTCCCAGACTCGCTACCATAAAAAAAGTAGTGACACCGAATTTTGTAACAATAGGCCAATCTTCGAAAATAGTTGCATATATTGATGTTGATGGACAGCCAAGCAACAATGCATCTATTAATTACTTTGTTTCTGATAAAGACGGAAAGCTGATCGTTAAAGGTAAGGCAGAACAGAACAGTACTGAAACTGGTAATTTTCAGATCAATTTGAAATCTGATGAAACTTCAAAGCTTTCTGTAGGTCCTAACCTTTTGAAAATATTTGCTAACAGTAATTATGCTCTTCGTCCTGATCTTTCAACCAAGACAATCTTAGCAATTCCTAGTGCTAATAGCACACTGAATATACACAGTTTAGGAAAACTGGAAGAAAAAAGTTCCCAAAACGTCGCAACCGAATCAAAACAAGATGAAAGAAAACAATCGGAATGTCTTATTGCTACAGCAACTTATGGATCGCATCTTGCACCACAAGTCATGTATTTGCGCGATTTTAGAGATAATTTTATTCTGTCAACAACAAGTGGCATGGCATTCATCGATTCTTTTAACTTAATTTATTATTCCTTTAGTCCTAAAGTAGCAGAGTATGAAAGAGAGCAACCATGGTTGCAACAGACACTTAGAGTAGGATTATATCCACTGTTTGGGATACTGTCGTTGTCAGAAAAGGCTTACTTCATTATTAATGGTGGAGAAATAGGAGCTCTTTTTGCTGGAACAACCGCAAGCATGTTGATAGGAGCAACGTATTTATCACCAATATCCATTGTTGCTCGACAGTTAGGTTTAAGAGTCAATTTTAAAAAATACGTAATCTCCCTGATTGTATTACTATGCATCTCCGTCACTTCTGTAGGTGTTGGTTTATTGCTTAATAGTTCGTATTTGTTATCGACAAGCACGGTACTATTTGTCGTAGCAGTTTTGGGAATTTCTGTAATGATATGCTCTAATTTGATAAATGCAATTATCCAGAAGATAAAAATGACTATACATAACAGAGACTATTAATACAAGTTATCTTTATGATATCAAACTAGGCTTTGACAGGCTTTCCTCTTTATCTGCTAAAGAGATTAATGAATATGATGATAGTTGTTTTTGTGGTATTAGTTATGACGATAGGTCTGTTTGGCGAGACGATGAACAAAGTTTTGAAAGACACAGTAAATGTCAACATTGTTACGCAAGTAAACGAGGGCAATATAAAATTTGAAACCATCCAAGCCCGCCAAAAATATATCGATACACAAAAAGATCTTCAATACAAAACGCTAGGGCTAGACGAACCTTGGTATTCACCCACACGATTTTTTAATACTATATCTAAGGTAATGATATTAGATCTGGGAAACTCTCATTTTTTTACTTCCGAGTCTGGATCTTCGAGTGTACGCGATATCATAATAGAAAAGATACCTAGGACATTATTATTATTCACTACATCGACGATAGTTATAACAATTATCGGACTATTTCTTGGTGCTTTTGTAGCAAACAAGGTGGGATCCATTTCAGACAGAATGAATTCTGCACTCGCGGTATTTAGCACAAGCTTTCCAACTTGGTGGATAGGTATGTTGATGATATTTGTATTTGCGTTTGCATATCACATTTTTCCTGCCAGGTCTACTCCACTTACTTCGCCCTCTGAGCCCTCTTATATTTGGGATTTACTATACCACATGATATTGCCATTTATAACAATAATTCTAGTAGGTTTTGGATCATGGTCATATATAGTCAGATATTTTGTTAAGAATGTTTTAAGCGAAGATTACATAACATCCAAAAGAGCAATGGGAATATCAAAGAGGAAGATTCTTTACTCACATGCTTTAAAAAATGCAGCCCCACCTATTTTAACTGTCATAGCCCAAAGTTTGGCAAGTTCATTTGGAGGGTCTATAATAGTTGAGGCGGTTTTTGATTGGCCTGGAATGGGTAAGTTATATTATGACGCGATAGGACTCTCTGATTTCCCTATTATTATAGGTCTTACTTATATTACGACTTTAATTTTTGTTGTTACAGTCTTGATTCTGGATCTCTCCTATGCTCTCTTTGATCCAAGGATAAAAACAGGATGACTACTCAAATATTTGCTCGTTCTGCTTTTCTGACCAAGTTCTTGCGATCTAAAAGTGGAATAGCGGGTGTTATTATTTTGGTGTCGCTGATTATGATTACCTTCTATACCATTCTAGCAATCCCATTAGAGTCATTTAGACAGTGGAATAACCCGAACTATTGGATTGATTATCCTAAAGCAGCAGCACCACAATGGACTAATATCGGAATCTTTGGTCCTAAAGTACCCGAACATCTTATCATGACTTTAGATGATGCTTCAATAACAAAGATACCAATCACCGATGATATACGAACTGAAATTCATTCCTACACCCTAGATTTCTCATATGATTCTTATCCAAGCGACTTTATGATTCCATACTCGGTGCGATACGGTCAGATACCTCCATTGTTACAGGTCGACGTGACCAGACCTAATGGAGAGGAGTTTAGAATTTATTATTCTTCTTTACCTTCATCAGTGGCAACGAACAATGAAAACCAATTCTCATCCAGAATATTTTCCACGGATCCAACTATGGCTGAATATCTTCGTGAAATGATTGGCTCTTTTAGATATCCGCAGCATGCAACAAAACCTCAGATAATGATATTTTCAGACATTGAAGAAAACAAAGTCCTGAAGGGAAAATATCTTATCAAAGAAACATTTTACCTTTTTAACGAATCGGATACCGTGCAGGAGTCTGGATTAATTCTTGGAGGAAGAGTATATGGATTAATTGGCACTGATGAATTACGTCGAGATCTGGCAATAGGCATCCTATGGGGAGCACCCATAGCTTTATTCATTGGGGCGACTGTGTCAATAGCGTCTGTAATTATAGGATTGCTTTACGGAGTTACAGCCGGATACAAAGGAAATCGAACCGATGAAATACTAATGCGAACTAATGATATATTTTATACCTTACCTACTCTCCCTCTCCTTATCATAATGTCTATCACTCTTGGACGAAGTATATTTCTAATTACTGGCTTTTTAGTAATTTTTGGTTGGGTTGGTATAGTGAGAGTTACCAGAAGTCTTGCCCTGCAAATAAAGAATTTACAATATGTTGAAGCGGCAAAATTAATGGGGCAATCTGATCTAAAAATAATATTCAAACACATAATCCCACAGCTTCTTCCTTTAACCTTTGCAAGTATTGCTATCTCAGTTCCTGCGGCCATACTAGGAGAAGCAGCTCTTAGTTTCTTGGGATTGGGAGATCCTTCTATTCCTACATGGGGGCAAATTCTACATGAAGCAAATTCTGCTGGCGCTGCTTCTCGAGGTTTATGGTGGTGGATAATGCCTCCTGGAGTTATGATTGCTCTTACAGGGCTCTCATTTGTACTTATAGGTAATACGATTGATTCTATTACGAATCCAAAAGCAAGAAAATTCTGATTTTTCTAATCTTAGTATGACTTCATTATAATTAGAAATAATCAATAACTGAATGTTTCCTCAGTTCCAAACTACAGCAAAACATATACAAATATCACAATAAGAGCAAGAAGGTATATTACAAGACTAATCTCAAACCAGTTATAGATATATTGATTTATTGTCAATAAAAGAATTTAGAAAAACCGCCTTCTAGACGACAATCCAATTGATATGGTGGATATATTACATATCCTATCAAGATATAAAAACCGCAATCTCTTCTATCCTCAAAATATTGATATATCAAACAAAGAAGAGCAAAGAAGGTGACATAAAGAGAAAGGCTCTTAGAAAAATCGGAGGAAGTAGGAATACTGATAAATTGATACAAAGCATTCAAATGCAGTCAAAAATGGCCAGGGTAAAAGGATTATTTGATATTATTAGTATTAGCAAATTTTTTGCGCACACCCTCCGCTGATAGAAGTAGAATACAATGACAGAGAGTAACGTTACTTTACAAAGCCAGGACAGGACATGTTATAGTATTTCGTAATAAAGATAAGATTTTTTTGTATCCATAAATGGCATTTATTACTACCATTTACACCTTAATTTTTAGTATTTGAAACCAGAGAAATTCTTATAACAAATAATGAAGCCTCTTTTCTTAAAGAGAAATATTCTAAATAGGCTTTGTTAACTTAAGGAGCCGTACTAGTATCATAGAGTCAACAAATACATTGAACCAACTGGTAACATGGTAAAGTTTACCTTTTCTTTGTACAGAGAAAGTAAAGATCAAAATTTCCTATTCTGTTGTTTTTT
>DATFPS010000373.1:0-2060 GCA_035264705.1 Nitrososphaeraceae archaeon
AATGCTATTACAAAATCTTCGTCTGCTTGAAAAGATTCAGTATAATGACCCAATTGTAATTCACAAACCAACAGGAGATTCAACAGGAATTAAAAAAATCAAACTTTCTAAACTACTGCACTATCATTTCAATAAGAGAAACTTTGATTAATATGAAGTGACTTTTTTTCTGTTTCTTCTTCTTCTTTGAACATCATCATGAAGAAGTGGAGGGTCAATCCTATGCAAATACCTGCCATCGCGGTCCCAGTGGCAATCCAGTATTGCCAGAGATAAAGTATAAGTCCATCATCTGATGCTACACTCTATCATACAATATGCATTATAATCAATATTGTTACTATTAAAAAGTAATAAATATATTTATCTTTTACTAGTTATCAGTAACAATATGAAAAAAGTCGAATTATTAAGAATCTTAATCAAAGAAAGGGCTTTGGTCAGATTACTTAAGAAGATTGGAGATAAAGAATACCAAACTAGAGAATTGTTACAAAAAGTAGGATCCTATGGTTATGGTCATAAACTTCTACTCAAAGCAGAGAAAAATAGGTTAGTTGAAAGAAAGATCGTCAAAAATAGGATGTATAACAAGCTTACAAAAGAAGGAAAGCAGGTAGTCAGATTAGCAAAGGAAATTGGAGTATAGATGCCGCACGGGATGGGGATATAGTAGACAAACCGTTCTTTTATCTGCAATAGATATTGTATATATGTATATACATTTTTTATTTATGAGAAAATTCTAAACAGCTCTTGATAAACCTCTCTGGTAATAGGTGATTTACAAAATGAAGATGCATATAGGATGCAAGACAGTTGTATATGACAAAACCATCTCTTTTGTTATCTACTCCATTGCCTCTTCTCATAGTATAAGCAAATTTCGAATCAGTAGAAATATTTTCAATGTTAGAGTAATGGAATTCATGACCTCTTATTTTATATATATCTTCAAAAAATGAGGATGTACAGTCAGCCTCAGTATAATTTAAGGTCAATTTACCACTCATAAATGTGTCAGCCTCTATCAATCCAACCATCTTTTGTCTTTTCTTTTTTCCTTCATTGTTTCTTCTAATTGATCTAGTAAGATACATTAAACCTCCACATTCGCCATAAATTGGCATTCCATTAGTAGCTGCTTTTGATATCGATTTTATCATTGCTTGATTAAATTCAAGTTTATCAGCTAAAATTTCTGGAAATCCACCGCCCAGAATAATTCCATGAATATTCTCTGGTAGTTTTACATCATTTACTGGACTGAAGAATACAAGTTCTGCTTGCTGCTTTCTAAGAGCATCAAAGTTATCAGCATAATAAAAATTAAATGATTCATCCAAGGCTACTGCGACTCTAATATGCGTATCGGGAAACGCTTTCTGTATTGCCTTGGCTCTATTTACGGGTTTAAATAGCGATTTTATCTTATCTATATCAATCTGTTCTGATATATATTTTGCAGATTGATGAATTGATCTTTTTTTCTTTTCAAATTCCAGCGCGGGAATAAGACCTAGGTGACGTTCTTCAATCGTAATTTTCTTGTCTCGTCTTACTATTCCGATTATTGGAACATTGACTTTACATGCAAAGGCATCTAGAACAAATTTCGCATGTTTATCACCTGCAACATTATTTAGAATAAATCCTGCTATTTTCAATTTTTTATCAAAATGTAAAAAACCAAGTGCAATGGCTGCTATTGACCGTGCTGCTTTTCCTGCATCAATTACAAGGATCACAGGTGCATCAAGCATTTTTGCTATCTGTGCTGTACTTGCATAATCGTCTTTTCCTGAAAGTCCATCGAACAAACCCATGACACCTTCGATAATTGCAACGTCTGCTCCTTGAGATGAATCATTGAAACATTTCAAGACGCCGTTCTTGCCCATCATCCACACATCTAGATTGCGTGAAGGTCTTCCAGTTACAAGATTATGATAACTAGGATCAATAAAATCTGGACCAATTTTAAATGGCTGAACATGAAATCCATTTTTAGTGAGTGCATACATAATAGCTGTTGTTATGGCAGTCTTACCTACTCCACT
>DATFPS010000374.1:0-3695 GCA_035264705.1 Nitrososphaeraceae archaeon
AGAGCTGCAGTAGGAGGAATTCCTACTTCAACTGTAAACTTCTTAGATTCAGAATCAACTTCAACTTTGACAGGAACCTTCATTCCTGGGAAATCCTTAGTTTTGTCGTTGATCATATTTACTACTTGCAACACATTTACGCCCATTGGACCTAATGCAGGTCCAAGAGGTGGGCCCGCACTGGCTTCGCCACCACTAACAAGAGCTGAAACAGACTTTTTATCACCCATGTATAAGAGTAGTCATTAAGCCAGCATATAAACTCCATCATTAAAATTAAATAAAATTTTAAAACTTTATATAATAATAATAATAAAATAACGAAGTTTATAAAAATGATCTTATTATTCTTTTACTCAATGACACCAACTTCTATAAGCAGAGAGTCATTTATTAACAGAGATATAAGGCAATAATACTTACAGAACTATTTGATGATAATAAGAATGGATCTCGATAATGATTCCGCATGTCTGGCATGAAATCTAGCTGCATTATTATAGCTCAAGTCCTAAAAAATAGAGAAGTATTTTTCACTTTCTTCTTTCCAATAAAATAATAGTTCTGTTACTATAATTACTTTGTACATTCAGATACGAATGATATATTAAAGGTCTAATTTAATAGTAATGGATAATATTTTTAGATTCATAGTGTTTTCTGTTGCAAAATGTGAAATCTATTACTTTCAGTGACAAGTCCTTCATCTAGAAATTAATTTTTTTTAGGTTGTAAAATTAAATACTAAATCAATAATGTAAAGAAATTGAGCTTCCTAAGAAGACTACAAAGAGAAATAAACTTCTTTCTAACATTGGATGAGAGAGTATTTTTATCAAAAGAAGAAGTAAAAAAACAACCAAAACAGATACCATTACGTGATTATATTGCTGAAGTGGACAATAGAGCCAAAAACACTTTAAGGCGCTAATAATAACAGTACTTTATTTTGAATAACAATATATCGATCTCATGACACTCAAACTCATTTATCCCAACATAATTAATCAATGCAAGAAATTATCAAATGCACCTACAAAGAGACATCTTCAACGATAGCATTTACAAATATCACGAGAGCCCTAAAAAAGAGACACTTTTGAATACTTAAAAGCGCAACTCTTTGTGTTATAACATAGCAAGAAGTAGAGGTAGTCTACCATTATTATAACAACCGATATTATTACCGCTTTTGGAATATTGTTACATCCGTTATGTTAAAGCCAAGTTTATGTATAATAACCTGCATTATAAGAGAATATCTTACCTGATAAAATGTCTGACTTTATATAATGAACAGAAAAATAATGAAGGTCAAGAAGACAAAGTAAGACCACCATCAACGTAAATTGTTGTTCCTGTAATGTAGCTCGCATCACTTGACGCTAGAAATAGTGCAACCTTTGCAATTTCTTCTGGCTGTCCTATTCTTTTTACAGGTATTCCTTTCTCCATTTCCTTCTTCTTTTCCTTATCTTCAAGCACTTCCTTATTCATATCAGTAGCTATGGCACCTGGTGCAATACTGTTAACTCTTATGCCTTTATCAGCTAGCTCCAAAGCTACAGTTTTAGTTAGCATTTCCATGCCACCTTTTGAAGCAGCATAGGGAGCTCCTTCTGGATGGGGCATTGACTCATGTACAGAAGATATATTGATAATTGAGTAATTGTTATCATTGCTTAATTTATCTAACATGTGTTTTACAGCTTCTCTTGTACATAGAAAAGCACCTTTTAAGTTTATATCCAAAACCTCGTCCCAATCATTAGATGTCAATTCATTTATCTTCCCTGGCGATCCACCTATTCCTGCGTTATTTATTAAAACATCAATTCTTCCAAATCTCCTAATAGCCTCTTCTATTATTGATATACATACTTGTTCTTGGGATATGTCTCCTGATACAGGTATGATTCTATTGTTATCACCAACTGATTTTGAAATATCTTCAGCAGCTCTCTTTAATTCTTCTTCGTCTCTTGCATTTATTATCAGATCATAAGATGCTTTAGCAAATTCGGTTGCAATTGCTTTACCAATACCTTTGCTAGAACCGGTAACTACTGCTACCTTCGATTTATTAGTTTGAATCATTTTTTTATCAATCAAGAATATTGGATGATAAATATATAGTTAGTTGGTAGGATTTTAGTGAAAGCCAAGCAAATATGTCTTTGTTATTGGATGTATAGAGAAGCAAGGCTTCATCACTCCACCAATATCACTCTGTAAACAAATGCAGTAGTTAAAATTCAGCTAGTCCTCCAACTTTACATATATTATGAAAGATTCATTAGAATTTATCGATGATTTAATTACTAAAATTTTAGACAGGAAGTATGAGGTTCTACAAAGCTGCTAGAACGTTTATTAACTGTATACTTGATTATCATCTCAAATTCGCTTATTAACAATATTATAACAATCGCAGTCTCTATTGCTTGTTTGTGTGTGTAGGTAAGAGTTAAGCATTTCGTATGCATCGGCAATTGATTGCAATATCTTCTCCTTTAGAATCTCTTCCACAATGCCAATTATTTCGGTTTTTGTTGTTAAATCAATATCTTAATTAAATATTGTTCCAGGTTGAATTTTCGTTTCCTTATCTGTTTGTATTTAGAAGGAATATTGATAATAATGCAATTACACTTTTACTGAATTAACTTTTTCAAATAGTTTGCATCCACTGTTACAGGAATTTGATATGGCGAATCAAGAAGTATTACTGTGGCTTCTTGTTTTTCATAATCAACTCTTGTGATTTTTGCTTTCATAGCTTTAAATGGACCAGCAATAACTTCTACCGTGTCGTCTATATTGAGTTCAGTTACGACTGGTTTTTTAACAAGATATCCTTCAATGTCTTTAAAAGGCAGCTCTCCACGAATTTGTCCTCTGACATGACGAACACCGTGCAATGCTTCAAAGGCAACATTTGAGTCTGGAGCCTCAACAATGATATATCCTTTAAAGTTATCTAGGGCAAGAATTGAAAGAACTTTAATTTTTTTTGTATTAATCTTATTTTGTAAAATATTTGCCACCACCTTTTCTTGGCCACCAGTTATCCTAATCGCAAAGAATTTTGAATTTAAAGCAGGTTTTAATTCTTGTTGTTGTTGTTGAGTATTATTGTAGGGAATATTAGAAGAAGAGCTGTCATTATCAACCTCAGAGTCAGGTTTATCTTCTATGATGGCATCATCAAGAGTAACAGATTCTTCAGTAAAGGAATCTTTATTATTAAAAATATCATCAACATCTGGAAGATTGTCTTCATTTTCTTTAATACTGTCGGTCATCTTTTAAATTCAGTAAACGATAGTTTAATGTAATTTATAAATTTACTCAGATTAACAAGCAATAAAATACAGCATTGGAATATATTAACTAGTGGGATATAATACTCCCAATTTCAATGTAATCCGCCAACCTCTGAGTATAATATGCTACAAAAATTCAGAGAATTGAATTTGTTCTCACTTACTTCAAGCTTATTCTTTTCTAAACAACAAATGTTATAATATATAGATAAATTTATGTAATTTAACACTATATATGATCATTAGGACGATGATTGAATAGTCAGTTTGAAAATATTTTTGTATTAGCAAAGTATGGATTTATTTTCGATGAAGGCTTAGCAATTCAAAGATCTTCACAACTATAATATGCATAATGGATGACCACAG
>DATFPS010000375.1:0-7563 GCA_035264705.1 Nitrososphaeraceae archaeon
CTGGTTCATCTGGCGGTGCGGCTTGGCCTTGGATTGGGGCTGCTTTAGCCAAGACCAGTAAAATAATTCTAGGTACAGGAGTAACCCCACCGATATTGAGATACCATCCTGCTATTGTTGCCCAAGTGTTTGCCACATTGGGTTTTATGTTTCCAAATAGAGTATTTCTTGGAGTCGGAAGGGGCGAAGCACTTAATGAAGTACCAGCTGGTAACCCCTGGCCGACTAATCTTGAAAGATTTCAAAGATTAAAAGAAGCAATACATTTAATTAAAAAATTGTGGGCTGAAGACTGGGTCAACTTCAGGGGGCAATATTACTGGGTAAAGGATTCTAATCTTTACACTAAACCTGAAAGGCCAATTCCATTATATATTGCTGGACTTAAGCCACAATCCGCCCAATTAGCGGGTGAAGAAGGAGATGGATTTATTACTAATGAGCTAAACATGGAATATATAAAAAATAAATTATTGCCTGCAGTCAAAGAAGGTACAAGAAAGTCAGGAAAAGATTACGATTCTTTGGAAAAAATACTATTCATTCCAGCTTCATATGATGAGGATCCACAAAAGGCATTGCAATCAATTAGATTCTGGAGAGGAGCTATGATAAAGGCTTTCTTTGAAGTAGATATACACGATCCAAGAGTAATCGAAGAGAATGCTCAGGTCATTGGAGATGACACATTGCAGGAGATGTTGCTTGTAATTTCAAATGCCGAAGAAGGAATAAAGAAATTGAAGAAGTATACTGATTTGGGATTTACTGAAATTGTGCTGACAAACTCAAGCCCCAGTAGAGAAAAGTTAATAAATTTAATTGCAGAAAGCATAGCCCCCGAGTTTAAGAATGTAGACAAATAGATTTTACAAAATGCTAATATAAAACAGAAATTCTGTTTTTAATTTATCATAATGTTTTTTGGTTTATTGATTAAGACCAAATCTTTGGATGTTAAAAATGACTGAAAAAACAGTAGTAGTAGTATTAGTTATCATCATTATTATTGCTGAAGATATCTATATGCAACATTCATAGGAACATGTACAGTCAACTTATCTATGTTTCTATCATATATAGCATAAATTGATGCAAGGTCAATTTTGTTAAAATCCAGATTGATTATTCCATTGCTTACTTTGACATTATTTGCTAGCATCAATGGAATATTAATTCTTGTCTGTGTTTGGTCAATTTTTGTAGGATTAACATGTATTTTAATATCTGAAGCAATTATTTTAAAACCTATCAACTCATATTCTATGTTAGGAATATTATATTCAGCTGACTTGTATTTGCTTACCATATCTTGCTTTATTTTCTCATTTGGAAAAATTTGATTCGCATCAAGGTCAAGAGTGAATTCAAAATTTCCTAACTGTTTTATTAAATAGCCATAAGTATCAGATGCAATATATGAAGGATTAATCTTAGTATAGGCTGCGGCTCCTTCTTCTTCTGTTCTTGCTACTGCGAATACCGATGATGCACTATATATGCTGGAAAATGAAGAAACTAGTGTTATAAAGCATAGTAAGAACTGGATGGCAATTACTCGCATATATATATGCATAAAAATATAATATATTAACTAATTAAAAGTCTTTTTGTGATTGTATTAAAGACACGTACCGACAACGTCAATTCTAATGGCAGCATTATACGATACTTCTACTGATAATGACACAATTGAACTTGTTATATGAATTACCCTATGAAAAGGGTTAAGCAGAGAAGTGCTTTGAAAATAATACTTTTCGCGACTTATTACATAGTAGTTAAATAATACTTAATTCTAAAAATAATCTATAGCAATAATATGAAAAAAGAGTCAAAGCAGGGTGAAAAATGTGAACTAGCCAATATCTGGGAGATACTAGGAAGAAGGTGGTCTCTATTCATCTTAAAGAATCTTAGTACCAAAGAAGTCATACGCTTCAATGAATTGAAACGATTATTATCCGGCATTAGCAGTACTGTGTTAGCAGATAGGTTATTAGAGCTCGAACGTGAAGGTCTTATTTCCAAAAAAATCTATCCTGAAATTCCACTAAGAGTTGAATACCGTCTAACCACTAGAGCAAAAGAATTGGAAGTCGTATTAAAGGAATTAGGAAAGTGGGCTAGCCGATGGAAATCACCAACAATTACAAAAACCACGGCTGCATCTGCAACATAGACATTGACTACATCACACCATAGTCAATAAAGAGCAAACGAACTAAATGGTTAAGAAAAACCATTAATGGACGATAGTAGCTGTGTAATATGGCTCATTCTTCTTCATCTTCGTCCATTCTGTATGTTTACCATTATGTTATCTCTATATATACCATAAGCATAGAACTGAGTGAATCGAAGTAATACAATAAGCATTGATCTATTACATTCTATATATTTATTAAAGGTCTTAACTATAGAATACTAGATAGTGATAGCCACATTATGGCTGATGAAAGTTAAAGTCTGAAACTACAACTGTTCGACAAGTTGAATTTTAATCTATTGTCTTATATACGTCTTATATACATCGATATCGTATAATTATTTGGGCAAATAATACGCAAAATTTAAAGACTGAGATAATTCATGGGGTTGAGAATGTAATAGATGCAGAATTAAGATGTTTCTTTAGAAATAAGAAAATCGATACCTGCATGAATTATACACGACCACCACTAGCCATTGAAATTGAACCAATAAAAAAAGCCTTTATTGATGCTAAAGCTAGAGGTGTAAGATTAAGATATGTTACTGAAATTACCAAAAGTAACATCTCCTACTGCAAAGAACTAATGGGAATGGTTGATGAGCTTCGACATTTAGACGGAATTAAAGCCAATTTTATGATAAGCGAAACAGAATACCTTGCTCCTGTAATTTTGTATGAAGAAGGAAAAATAGCATCACAAATTATATACAGCAATGTAAAGGAAGTTGTCGAGCAGCAACAATATATCTTTGATACTTTTTGGAGTAAGGCAATTTCAGGAGAACAGAGAATTAGAGAAATTGAAGAAGGGATAATACATTATGGTACAAGGGCAATAGAGAATCCAGATGAAATCATAAAGGAGATTTCTCGCCTTACTGCTAACTCAAATAAGCTGGATACCTGCTTGAATTCTGGTGGGATGCAATATAGTTACAACCATTTTTTTGATATAAAGAAAAGATTATTAGAAAAACAAAAGCAAGGAGAACATAAGGGTATTAGATACATTACTAATATAGAACATGAAAGCCTACAGCTAACGAGGCTATACCTAGACCATGGTATTCAAATAAAGCATGTCAAAAATCTACCACCAATAAGTTTTGGGATTTCAGATAAAGAGATAGCACTTACAATAGAAAAAATGGAAAGTGGCAAAGTAATTCAGAGTCTTTTAATTAGCAATGAGCCTGTCTATGTAAAGCATTTTACTTCTATGTTCGAAGGGTTATGGAAAAATGGGATTGACCCTGCTGACAGAATAAAAGAAATTGAAGAAGGAATAGAACCAGAATTTCTTGAAGTTATTAATGACCATGAAAAAGTAAGTCAGATTGTTGTAGACTTGGCAAAATCGGCAAAGAGCGAAGTTCTACTCCTTCTTCCCAGTAGTAAAGGAATGGTAAGACTAGACAGACTTAGAGGCATCGACTATCTCATAAATGCATCACAAAATGGTGCAACGATAAGTATTATCTGTCCCTTATCTGAAGAGAATTCAGATATCATCAAAAAAATATCTCAGAAGGCACCTAATATCAGAATTTTAAATGGTAATATTCATTCATATGGAATGCTCATAGTTGATAACGCAAGGCTCTTAAAAGTAGAGATCAGAAAACCCAATTCCGAAATTTTTTCAGAAGCAATTGGCTTTGCAATATATTCTAACAGCAGACATAGTGTGGATTCATTCAAATCATTTTTTGAACTGCTTTGGAATGAGCGTAAGCTAAATGAAGAACTGAACAGAGCAGATGAAATGCAGAAGGAGTTTATCAACATAGCAGCTCATGAGTTACGAACTCCTATCCAACCAATACTAGGATTGTCTGAGGTTCTCCAAGCTAAAATAAAAGACCCCAAACAGATTCAATTGTTAGATGCAATTATCAGAAACTCAAAAAGATTACAACAACTTACAGAAGACATACTAGTTGTTTCAAAAATTGAAAGCAAGTCATTAAATCTACATAGACAACAATTCAATCTAAACGATATAATATCAAATGTTGTACAAGACTATAAAAAACAGATTGAAAGAGAGAATAATAGTAATAGTAATGTCAATTTATCCTACAAGCCTACTACTGCTGATGATCATAAATTAGTAGTAGAAGCCGACAAAGCTAGGATTGTCCAAGTTATCTCTAATATATTAGGTAATGCTGTTAAATTCACTAAAGGAAAAGGAAGTAGAATAACCATTACCACAGAAAGGAAACAAAACCAAGAAGTTATTATTAAAATTAAGGATACAGGTATTGGCATTGACCAAGAAATATTACCAAGACTATTCTCAAAGTTTGCTTCAAAGTCTTATCAAGGTACTGGATTGGGATTGTATATTTCTAAAAGTATTATTGAAGCTCATGGTGGTAGGATGTGGGCTGAGAATAATAATAAGAATATTAATAATACAGATGGAGAAAAAGGAGCAACCTTTTACTTTACTCTGCCAACTATCAATGAACCATATCAGATTCCAACAGAACACTGAAAATATACTTTCTTATTTTAGTCTCAGCCAAAACCTCGTCCAAGCTATTGCAATAGAATAAATGCTAAAAGACAATCATCACTTAATTACTAGTTTTAATCACTATAAGTTTATCCGTTCCCGACTCTGCTCCCCATACCTCGCCAGGTCGACCTAGAATTTGACGTACGTTAGCCTCGGGACTTGGTATGGAAAACACTTTAAAGCTTTCTTGAAAAGGATCAAAACGCAGCAAAGCATTTGTCGCAAAATCACTCACCCAGACCATATCCTGATCATCAACATAAACAGCATAGGGCAGCGGATTGTCTCCAGGCAGCCGCCACTCATTCCATGTCTGCAGATCCGGGTCGAACACAGCTAACTGTCCTGCATTCCACTCGCTAAGCCAAACCCGGCCCTGTGAATCGGACCAAACACGTCGTGCCCCCTGGTCAGCTGTCGGCGGCTCTAGCACTGTAGCGGCTCCAGTTTGTAAATCAAGGCGAGCGATGTAGCTTCCTGCTAGTGAGGCATAGTAAATGGTGCCATCCAGTGTGGTCGAAATACCATAAGGTCCCGGTCCACGAGGAGCCTTGAATATCTCCATATGACCATCCTTTGGATCCAACCGGCCGTAAATTCCGCTCTGTCCGGTAAACCAGAGGACGCCATTCTGATCGAAGGTTGCGGTGTTTAGGTTAGCGAAGGCTGTGTCAGCAGGAAGTGGAAAAATCTGAACCTCTTCTGTAGTAGGATCGACACGTACAATGGCATTCAGACCTCCGTCTGTAATCCAAGGTGCCCGATCGGGTCCTACAATTACACCGTGTGGAGCCGAGCCCTGACCTAGCGAAATATGATGCGTTTTGCCTGTGGCAGGGTCCAAGGTTCCCAATTCACCCGTCGCTTGAGAGGTATACCAGATAGTTCCGTCTGGGGCAGGCGCTACGTCGTGCGGTCGCGATCCAGTCGGAACGGAGAATTCTTGCAGTACCGGCTTTGCAGATAGAGGAGACGCTGCTGCAACAGCTGCTGATGTGTTTGCTTTAACCTCAGCTCGACTACCATCTGTTACTATTGTTGATCCATTAGTAAGATCAGTAGTGGCATAGGCATCAATTGGTGTTATCGTTATATCATGAAGAAATATTAATGGAATCAGCACTATCATAGTTATTCCATAAAAACAAGCTTGTATTGTTTTATCTATCATATCATAGTTTAATCATTGTAATATTTCATATTATCGAAAAACATTGCCATAGACCCATTTTAGACAGCAAGAAAATAAGAGATCATTTTAAAGTCGGATAACTTTATTCTTGAAGGAAGGAATATGTAACAGGAATTTTTACTAGTTTCTATAGCTATATATAATACATAGCAAAGATAGGCTTTAATTACATATCTAGTCATTTATCGTCGTATTGATACAACTAAAGAAAATTTGTGTGTTATTAATTGTATCGATTGCAGCAATTATCCTAAATACCTTGACATTTTATGGCCCAGTCGTTAAAACAGCATATGCTCAACCAACTATTAACGATCCTAAGCTAAGTATCGAACTATTCATAGAGGGTTTATCTTCTCCTACCAGTATGGCATTTTTGGACAATAACAATATTTTGATTTTAGAAAAGGAAGGTCAAGTTCGTCTTGTCTCAAATGGCATGCTACAAGAACAGCCAGTATTACAAATTCCTGTTGACAGCAAAAACGAACGTGGTTTGCTTGGTATTGCAGTTTTGAAAAATAATGATACAGCTAGTCCATCGTCAAGTGGTGGTGGTAGTGATACTTCTGTAATAGTTTTTCTATATTTTACAGAGCAAGGTGAGGATGAATTAAGAAATAGAGTCTACAAGTATAGTTGGAATGGAGGTTCACTTGTAGGACCCTCTTTGATTTTAGACCTTCCTGCAGGACCTGGTACTAATCATCAAGGGGGAAAATTGGTTATCGGCCCTGATGGTTATCTATATGGTGTAATAGGAGAATTACAGAGGGAAGGACAACTTCAGAATATCCAGGGCGGACCTACTCCAGACGACAGTGGAGTAATATTTAGAGTGAATCCACAGGACGGATCAGCAGCGAGCGACAATCCTTTCCAAGGCGATGCATTGAACCGATATCTTGCATATGGTGTTAGAAACAGTTTTGGTATGACCTTTGATCCTATTACAGGTATACTATGGAATACAGAAAACGGAGAAGAAAGTTATGATGAGATTAATGTCGTAGAAGGCGGATTTAACAGTGGTTGGAAGGCTGTTATGGGGCCTGTGTCTAGAGCAGGAATTTCTGAGAATGATTTGGTTCAATTTCCGGGCTCTAATTATGCTGACCCTGTATTTAGTTGGGTAGAATCCTTTGGAATTACTGATATAGAATTTCTAAATTCACAGCAGCTTGGACAAAGATATGTGAATAACATTTTTGTGGGAGACATAACACAGGGTAATTTGTATTTCTTTGAAGTTAATGAAAACAGAAACGGATTGATGTTCAACGCTCAAAACAATCCTGGGCTCTCAGATTTGGTGGCAGATACAGAAGAAGAGTCTTCCTCTGTAATCCTTGGAACAGGCTTTGGTGGTATTAGTGATATAGAGACAGGTCCAGATGGATTTCTATATGTTTTGACATTTGACAGAGAAACAGGAGATAGAAATCTCTATAGAGTAACTTCTTCTGCACAATAACTTGGAACTATATTATTCTACTTTATTATTATTATTAGCATTATCTTCGTTATTCTGCTGCTGCTGCTGCTGCTGCTGCTGCTTTGTTTATTTTCTTTAGTATTAGGAAATCATTCTTGTTTCTTAATTAAAAGATAACGTAGCTAGAACTTTAG
>DATFPS010000376.1:0-4208 GCA_035264705.1 Nitrososphaeraceae archaeon
AAGACAACTTCTGACATTGCTTGCACAAATAACAGAGCCAAATAATATAGATATCTACTTTGATGTTGACAGTAATGGATTTAATAAAAGATATATCATATATCTGAACGAGTTACAGAAATTGACACCGATTTATAATAAAGAAATACAAAAATCAAAGAAGTTAAAACTAGTCGATAGTGAATAGCAGGGACATTGGCGTTGTAAATAAATGAAAAAGATAGATAGATAGCAATATATATACACACACTGTGAAATGACAAAGAATCTCATTTACAGAGTCTTATAAAACTATGCTCTTTCTGAAGAAAAGGCTAACCTTGCTCTATGTAGACATGAACTAAGTGATGAATGTATGTACCGCCTGCAATATGCCTGGTACTTCACCTGTAGCACCAATTGGAGTAAAATCATATTGAATATCCATGATAAGCAGAGCAGAATGTTCCTATCAAAGGTAATGAAGTCATCCATTATATTTAGCATCTATGATAGGATCCGTTATAACTTTATACATATCAATAATATCATCATCGATATCGGAGGTAGTAGTAATAATAACAATAGGAGTAAGTGGCGATAGTTCTGCAGAAGCGATAACAAGATTGGCTAAAGTGATCTTCCTTTCTAAGTCTAAGATTGTATTATTATATTTGGCTTTAATTATCTCATATGAGATAATACTTTCATCTTTTTCAAGACTAAATTCTGCATCAGATGATGACAACAATAAAATTCAATTGTATTGAGATTATAAACATTCTAAAAAGTTACTATTATCATCGCGGCATTTCATTCCCAGGGGAACACAATCCATTTGTTATGATTAAGTACTTTTCCAACAAATGTTTCTCCACTATTGTGTTCATATCTGCTCATAAGAAATGCAAAATCACAATCAAATATTCTTATCGCATCATAGACTTTAGAGAATATGTCACCAGTATCATATATTTCATCAATTATAAGGTATTTCTTGTCTTTAACCAGTAAAGGCATCTCTTCTTTGCACAGCTTTTTGTTTCTAACTGGTATCAATTGTATATAATCAATATGGAGTTCCCGTGCCATCAACAGAGCTGGAACGATTCCTCCATTTGTTATGCCCAGAATAGCGTCATACGTTTTATTTGATCTTCGTATTTTATCTGCAACGATTTTTGTTAGTGATTCTATTTCCTCCCAACTACAATGCTCTTTAAGAGAGTTATTTTCGCTTATTTCCACTTTGAAGTTCAAACTACTACTACTACACTACCAATAATACCTAGAATATAATAAACCGCTTTTATTAATAATGCTCATTATCTTATGCATTTTCATCCTTTATCTTTGCTTTAACTTTGGATGCCAGGTTCTCGTCATAATCATGTATATAATTGACTAATCCTTTGTTCCCAATGATTGATAGATGTAGATTTTTTATACGATAGTCCTCTTTTGGTTAAATAGTGGTTAAATAGTAAGGTGCAGGTATATACGTGATCTGCAATTTTCTATGATCTGATATTGTAGAAACATAATATAAGTAGATAAATATCTTCGGAACCCTAATATCACTGGAACTTGATTTAAGTCTGATAGAATTTTGGTCAATCGTTGATTTTAGATCGAAAGTTATCTACTCTCACAGACATGCATTTTTATTTTAGTATAATTTTAATGTGTGTCTCCCGAGTCGAATCTGTTTACAGCATATGACAGCATCAGATACGATACCCACTAACAAACAAGATACGTAAGGAGATAAAACTTTTGGACACACTATATAATGAGATTCCTAGTGCTAGTAGCCTCGCTGACGTATAATTGGGGCTGTTGCATGATAGCATCTATCACGCTTACTAGAACAGTATTTCAGGAAAAATGCCTAATTATTAACAGAAAATAGAGTGGTTGAAGATTAATGGGTCTAATATAATTTGAAATTAAATTGACGAAATTTATGATCTGGAAATGATTTGTTAATCGCATTGAACCTTTTAGAAGAGATGAAAGCTGATTATGATCTCTGCATTAATAATTCTCATGAGTAACAACAAAAAGTCGATTCTATTTCAAATCTATTTTCCCTAAGAAGAACGCAAAGACTAAAAGGAGATAGTTGTCCGGTTTACATTGTAGGAAAATATGAACAGATACATTTGTAATGTATGGAATAAACCCGGGCTATTCGCCAATAATCATTCGATAGAGGACATCGAAGGAAGAAAGTCATCGGAACGTTAGCAAAAGCTTTACCTTAGCTTTTTTTATTTTTCTCAATATAAATTTGAATCACCATACTATACGAATCAAACATGATTTGGTGAAAGAATATCAGAAGCTTCCGGTTTCAAAGTTGTTCAATATCAGGGTCTTCTAAAAAGCTGTTGATGATCAGGTACTAAACTAGTTCTAATTGGTCTATATACTAATACTTGTAATTATAGATCTACGTGACTATCCCATTTATAGACCTGTGACTGTTCTACTATCATGGCTACAACAACCGTGAAGATGAGGACAGATGTACACGCTAGATTAAAAATGTATGGAAATATTGGTGATACACTGTCAGATGTCATAGAAGCATTGCTCAATTATTATGAGCAAAGGGAAGGAAAACCGCAGAAAAAACTAAAATTATAAATACAATCGATATTTAGTGTGACACAGAAATGAACTTGTTCATGAAAAGTTCCGAACTTTTTCACCCCTTTTTTAGCCACTCTTTTTTAAGTGAAGTTATATTAGTGACACCTATCTAATCTAATCGATGTCTGAAAACGTTACCAATGAAGAGAACAAGAAGACAGTTGGTTTAAGTATCTACTCATGAATACAATGTACTAGAACAATATACGAAAATATTGTATGATCAAATGATTCAAGATCTGCAAACAGGGCAGCCTAGACGAATGTTAGAGCGACCTGAGATCGGTTTGCTCATAAGAAACGCTACTCATGGTTATCTAGTTCAATATCAATACATGATGCAGCAAAAAGCAAAACTTGACGCTGCTCAGAGTCAAGGACAATAGGTGCAACCAAATGGTTAAGAAAAAGATAGATGACGAAGATGACGACATTGAGCCAGAAGACCAAGAAGACCAAGAAGATGAACTTGAGGAGGGAACTGATGAAGAGGAGGAGGGAGATCAAGATAACGTGGGACCTGCCGATCCACCCCGGATTGACGATGAACCTCCAAAACCCGAAAAAGTAGGTAACATAGACTCTATAGTATTTTTAAAAGAATATGCTAGAGATATCAATAGACCGTATACAACTGTAGCAACAAAGCTGGGTATTGCAAAATCTTCGGCTCATGATTATCTCAGAAGATTTCTCTATTTTGTTAGAGAAACATTAAATGATTCTGATTTTCCGCGCCGGGTTAAATTTGTGCTTAACAAAAATATGCCAGAAAAATAAATACATGATTACAGATGACGAAATAAAGGCATTAAAGCCGCTCTTGCGCTATTACAGTAAAGTTCCTCTACAAGAGAACAACAATGCTCAGCCTTATAGCCAATCAGACCCAGCATATTCTTATGATAATATGAGTTACGATCCATTCGGTAATCCAAAGCTGCCACAACAAAATCCAGCAAGAGGACCATCACCGGCATATCAAGCAAAAAATCAAGAGTACGCTAATTTATCAACATATTCAAGAAGTCAGATGATGAGATGGGTCTTAGAAAAGGCGCCATTTATTCATTATAGTAAGATAGAACCATTCATCACACTTTTTGAAACTGATGAACGCAACTTGATGATGAATCCTGATACATTGTACAGGATGATGATCCAGTATTTTGGTAAAGAAAATGGCGATATTGCTTTTCATAGATTCAAAGCTGTTGTAGGTAATTTCTTACCCACGCAGCAAGGATTTGGTAACAATCCTTGGTATGCTGATCCATACGGTCAAGCTGGTCAACAAGGCGGTCAAATGGGTAAACAGGGAGGAACTTCATACTATGAGGCAATGAACATTATACCATATGGCATAAATCCTAATAGTCCAGACGCACAGCGATTAATTTTTGAGCATTAGCGCAAACAACGTGAAAAACAAGAGAGAAGAGAACAGCAAGAAGAATTCACAGAGCAGATAAAAAATCTCATGAACATGAGAATGTTAGAAGTTGTCGATCCCAAGGCTGGCGGCACCAAAGCTGGACCGGGAAATATGGACCATCTAGTCGCTGCTGGCA
>DATFPS010000377.1:0-8583 GCA_035264705.1 Nitrososphaeraceae archaeon
TGGGTCAGGATAAGGCTGAATCTTTATTAAAGAATATTAAAGCAAAAGAAGACGATGTCAATTTGACTAATGATGAGCGAAAAAAATTAAGTAATATGTTCAAGGAATCTCTAACCTTTGATTAAACTCTCTATAATACTAGAAAGATTGTAATTGGAAGATAATATATACTCTTAGTGATAAAACTACTGATCTAAGTATTTAATGAATATTCTGACTTAGGGATTATAGGACTAAATTTATGGCATGGAGAGTGATACATGAACCAGCAAAAATTAATGGCTGTGACCACCGCTATAACCACCTATCATATTACTACTTTCATGCTCATGATGCTCATGGCTTTGTTCTGACATGATGGACACATTGTAGTACCAGTTTCTGACATGAACATAGTATCACATGAGGTACATTTTAATTTTTGAACTCCTTGCATATCTACAGCTCCCAATACGATAATATCGTAATTAAAACCTAGGAGAAGTAAGGGTAGAAAATAGAGGAACAAATCTTGTGTAATGTAGAGGAAATAGGACAGAAAAGCCAAAATGTAGAGTATAATCACATATGGCTTTACAGAAAAATTAACTTGCAAGGATTTTGTTGTGCTTTGTCATAAAAATTGAAATAATTAAGAGACAAACAAACCTGTGAACATGTTAAAAATATTGAATAGGGAATGATAGTATCTTCTATAACAAATGTATTGAAATCGTAAATAAAATGTTGAAAAATAGTTCTTATTATGGGACAACGAGGAAAAGAAACTGAAGTGTCAGAACAAGCTACCTGTAAAGTATGTGGATTGACAGCTCGTACTAAAGACGAACTTGAAGTCCATATTCATCAGGCACATGAGACTGCTAATACAAACAAAGTTTCATCAGAACAAAAAATTGATCCTTTTCCTTGAGGTATTAATTGCTATATGTTATTGACTAGCTCTCCTAATTTAAGAGATCACCTCTTTATTGTAATAATCATAAACATGTTGAACTTACCATATATGTAGAGCAAATTATTATAAGGCAATTAAACGAATTTACCACCAATACGATTAGAGTCTTCAATCCCAACAATCAGTTTACATTATATAATCTAAATATCTTCAGGATCTTAACAGATTCACATTAAGATTAGTTACTCTTCTTATCGATATCTATACAGAAGTTCTTAATCTTTTTTAATATCGCACATAATAAGAGGAAAGTATATGCTATTCTATGCCAATTGACCCTGAGATAACTATACTCGTTTCAACCACCATTTGTCAAGATAAATTGAATTGCTGAAATCATACAAATGCAAATATTGCTACATCAACGTCTGTCAACAAAACCATTTAGTTCGCTTTTTCCTTGCAACCATATGAGTGCAGTATTTGATCCTAACATGAATACTGTTGCCATAATATGGAATAATGAAATTAGCCTTCCACTATTATTGCCAAAATTTTAGGAAGATGTAGATCAGCCATACTAATCACTAGACCATATACAGAGCTAACTTATTCTCAATTTAAATTTTATAGATATAAACATAATGTTATTATCAACAGGTCATGATTCTATCGCCTTTCGTAATTCTTCATATTCTCCCTTACTTATTTCACCTTTAGCTAATCTCCTTTTAATTATCCTAACAGGATCTTTTTCGTTATCAACAACCTTCTTTCCTTCGTTGTTGTCATCATAATTCATATTACTATTGCTCTTGTCTGTTTTAGTAATACTA
The DNA here is from genome assembly GCA_035264705.1 of Nitrososphaeraceae archaeon. Classification (GTDB taxonomy): domain Archaea; phylum Thermoproteota; class Nitrososphaeria; order Nitrososphaerales; family Nitrososphaeraceae; genus JAJNBK01. The sequence continues at coordinate 1,735 of DATFPS010000377.1, forward strand.
ACGGTCTGCTGCTGCATGTTATTAAATCCAAATTGGCTTATATCATTAAGAAAGGTCCATTCATTTTTGACATCAACAATACCACTTTTACCAAGACGATAAAGAGCTCTTGTGAGTCTGTTTTTATCCTTAGCGAAAGAAGCAGGAACATGTAATGCTAGCATAAAACCTTTGGTTGCAAAAATATTTTTCCAATCAGTAGGATATGGTAGATGAATTGGAGTAAAATCCAGAGGCAATACATCATGTGGTGCTCTCTTTTGTGGATCTTTATTTTTCCACAAATAACCTACATATCCTGGACTTGTATCTAGAGGATTTTTCTTTTTGGGCTTGGAGACATTTTCTATTATGGATGGATCGTGTGTTCTACCTACAATTACAAAAGAAGTTCCTCCATATCTTTTTACTGCTGCTGCATGGCGTTCTTTTTCTTTCTGGCTAGGCTGTTGCCCCTTCTTACGGAAGAACCCAGTTATATGTACCTGGATAATTGTCTTATCCGACTTATATCCAAACAGCTTTAGGTACTCGTGGATTTCATTTCTTCTATTAGCAGATACTTGATTAGGGATTATACTCTCTGCTTTAGGAATTGTTTGTACTTTCTGCTGCTGTTGTTTCCTCCTGTTCTTTGGATTATTATCCGTAATAGTAGACATGAAGATGATAGACTATGGTCTGCATTCTATATGTAACTTTACAAGAGACATTTTGTATATCAAAAATACTGACTGAAAAGTAGTCTTCAGAAAAGATAAATGAAAATATCTCATTCAATATCTCTACTTAATCATATTTTGCACTCAAAAATAGTAGTCTAATCGGTGAAGATATCTAGTATTCTGTATAAATGCCTCCACCCGAAATGAAGTAGGTTAAAGTAAGCGGAGATACTGAAGCTATAAGTGGATATACCCCTATAATACCTCTACTAAAAGAAGCTTAGATATTGCTCCTTTTGACACAATAATCAAGGTAGAGATGGTAGACATAGTTGACGTATATCTCTAAAAACTAGAAATCTTGATCTACAAAAAATATATTTCACAAGTTCTTCAATTTAAAAACAGTCAGTTAATAATATAATTTAGAATGAATCTAATCTCCATTTCCTCTTACTCTTGAATTCTATCCTTTCTTATTCCATTTGAAATATGGAATTTATTGTACCAAAATAATGCACCTGCCATAATAATAAAGTCTGTAACATAGAACAGATCCCACACCCACAGATTTTGTGAATTTGCATTTACAAAATCATTTACATATCCATCATCTGCTACTGCATTTACTAATAACGACAGCGAAGAAAGAAACCAAGGAACAGAGTGTTGATAGTCTCCGCGTAAACTTACAAGTATTATAGCAGAAGGAATAATTAACATCAAATCCAAAATAGGATAGGCAACGGTTACAATAAGAGCCGTAAAGTCTACATCAACAAGAAACTCTGATGAGGCTAAATTATATACATTATAAATTACAAATAGTAATGTAACAATTGATACTATAACCACAACTCTTGGCTTAATTGTACCCCTTAATGAGCGAAGTACTGTAAACAAATGTAATGCTAATAATACATATCCAGAAAACCAGAAGCCGTCTGTAAGAGATATTAATCTTTGTTCTTCTATATGTAAAGCATAGTAGTAATACAAAAGGGTAAGGTCTGCAGAGAACCAAGAAATAAGACCTAATGCGAGAAAAAGATATGACTTGCCATGAAGTCCGTGAACGCCATGCCGATATACTGCAATTATAGCTAAACTTGAAGCAACAGCTGCAGTTATGTTTAATATCCAAATAGCTGTAGAATGTTTCTTATGTTGATCTGAGAAAACTATTACAGAGTTTGAAATTATTGCTGAGAGAATCAGCCCTAAAATAAGAATCTTTAACGTTAGCTTATGATGATTCTCCTTTTCTTCTATAGACAGATAAATCAATCAAGGGAGATACTATGATTATATAAAGTTTAGTCTGCTAGATTTAAGCCCGATTTGCGGAGGAATTACATTTTCTTGTGGAAATCTTGTGAGCCTGAGTAAAGATACTACTTTTTTTATACATTCATTGGAGAGAATCTCAAACCTTGCTCCTTTTGACACAATAATCAAAGTAGAGATGGTAGACTAGTGTACGTATTTTCTCATTTATTTATCTATAGTGTCATCCAATTACCTATTAGATTTCTTCTGTTACGAAAGGAAAGAAATAGGTATTATAAACCTCTAATTAAGAAATAAACTATTCGAAACATACATTGCAAGCCTCAGAATTTTCTCACAATCTGAGGAGGATATAAAATACCTTGGCTATGGCAGTAAAAATACATAACGCAGTAACACTTTTAATTAAAATGTATCCTAGAGAGACATGATAATACTATTCTTTTCTAAATTCGATAAGCAGGTGCAGATTCGGACCGGTAAGCAGCTGTATCATTACCACTAGTTTAGATGGCTCTGCATATGTTACGATATTATCAAGAAAAACGAAAGCAAAAAAGCTAACTATCTTAAATTACCACCGTCTGTTTATAGATCAGGACAAGTTGAATATTAGCAAAAGTAAAGTTTGCATTTCCTTGTTTTTCTTCTTTCTGGCTGGACTTTGTGAGATCGGCGGTGGTTATTTGGTGTGGCTGTGGTTAAGAGAAGACATGAGTTGGATTTATGGTATCATTGGTGGTTTTGTATTATTCTTGTATGGTATAGTTCCCACTTTTCAGCCATCTTATTTTCACAGAATTTATGCTGCTTATGGAGGAATTTTTATTATAATGGCATTATTGTGGGGTTTGATCTTTGAAGGAATCTACCCCGATTTGTTTGATGGAATAGGAGCAGTGATTTCTATTGTAGGTGTTGTAATAATATTCTATACACCAAAGAAAGGTGAGAAACCAGTCTGGTTGAAGTAGCGATATTAGCTACGCTTACGTTATTCTTTATGGCTGCAATAGCAGAAATTGGTGGCGGCTATCTTATATGGCAATGGTTGAGAAACCATAAGAGACTACTTTTCGGCATATTTGGTGGGATAATCTTATTTGCCTATGGAATTATCGCAACTCTTCAACCAGCAAGCTTTGGAAGGGTCTATGCTGCTTATGGAGGAATATTCATAATATCATCTATTGTATGGGGAATCATAGTAGATAAAAAGAAACCAGACAAGTATGAAGTGATAGGTTCAGTAATTGCACTTGGCGGAGCTGCAGTAATTTTTTATGCGCCACGGTGACATAGTACAATACAGAATTAAATATATCTTAAAGAGGGAATTTTTTTATTTTCTATTAATAAGTCGTCTTCAGAAAATAAATTCAGCAATTGAAGTTCTAATAAAAGTACATCCGATATTACATAAATTAAACACAGGTAGCAAGCAAAGGAATGAAAGTTTTTTTTTAATAAAATATCCTTACTAATGCAAAAATACATAATAAAATAGAGGGGTAAGAATAGCCATCTTTGTCAATTTAGTTGACAAACATTTAATGACTGATGAAACGCTGATCTTCATTTAGGATCTATCTATCTACTATAACAGAACAGAGCAATCAATCTTAATGATGTTCTAGTGCTTTATTGTAGAAGATATATATATATACGATTTAATGGAGGGGCCTTATTTCCAATCCTAAATAAGTATAATGCAACTCGCTAGATAGTAGTATATACGTAGCGAAGAAGTAAAGAAGCGCAATTTAGCAATCACATCAATGTCAGCAATGTTACTTGCTACAGTCGCAATATCTATGATAACAACAACAGACAACGCATTTGCAAGCAATGAAATGTATTCAAGCGGCGTTATTCAAGCATCAGCGTCGTCGGAAACAGAAAGATCACAAGAAGCATGCGAAGAATGCTTTGATCGTCTTAGCTCTGACTAACAGGATAATCTCGTAGAGAGAGTTGGACGGGAATTCTTTACCAAGAACCCCCCGACGACATTAGAGGAGTTTTGTGCAGAGCTTCTTGCTCTTGATGAAGAGGACCAAGAGCTAGTACTAACATTGGTATTAGCAGAAATAGGCATCGAGCAAGCCACTCAAATAAGCATATTCAGATGCTTGGGTCTACTCACAGCGCTTTGATTTCCTCTATGATGCTTGATGAGCGTATAGGTTGACGACCTTGGTTAATTGGTGGTGATGAGGTCATAGTATTTGACTTATTGTTACGCTGCTGCTACTGACATCGCCGTGGCTCAAGATTTGGCTAAAGCAGCAGTTTATTTTATTGCCTAATACTTAATAACACGCGATTCGTATCTGTGTTTACTCATCCTAACATCAACAAAATCGCTTTGATTTCTCACTATAGTACAAATCATCCTCTAATAAATCCAATATAAATCCAACTGACATACTACCTGTAAGAGGAATACCAAAGCTAGTCTGCTGACCCGTGCGCGTATGCCAGATGGCAGCGCCCGCTATGCCGATTAGCAACTGAACCATAGCCGACGCCTCGCCGAGGTGATGCGGCTAATGGATCACTGGGTCAGCGCCGTATAGCACGGCGTCGCCAGGGAAATGTGCCGCAAGGGCCAGATGATCGATGATAGCAGCAAGTGGTTTAAGGTCTCCTGCGGAGAGTCGTTGTATCTTCTCGGTTGCTCGTTTCGTGTCAGTCGTCATTTATTTTCAAATCTCCTTATGCTGCACGTACATCCTCGAAATTCCAAAATTCCGTCGTTCATGTGACTATTCTACTGAAATATAGCAATTTTCAGTGGGTCTTTGATCAGGTGTTATTATAATCAAATGCTGACGTTTGCCCTTCAAAATCTCTATCGCCCCATTTGTTATTGCCTTAGCAGAGACTCTTCTTGTTCTCTTGTTCTTCCGGGGTAAGTTAAGATTTGAATTAGAGGCATGTCTGAATCCTATAAAGAGCAAAATATAAGGTTTTAATAAAAAGGGTATAGCTCAGTGTCTGAGAGATAGGGTACGGGCAAAACAATGAATAGGGATCCACTATTGTTGGGTTCCCGTTGTTGGATCGTTGTTCTTCTTTTCTTCTTGTGAATGATATCTTGTCCTGTGTGCTCTTGTGAAACCCCCCATTAAGCACTTCTTTTAAAAGTGCGTGCCCAAGGGAGTCCCGACAGAAAAAACTTCAGAGAATGGAGTCAATGTTGTTGGCTAGATTGCAAAAGTTACATTTGTTCGAAACTATCAATTAGACACCTTCAGACACAAAAGTTGTCAATTTACTTAAAGATTATAGTTTCATTTCGTATCTAGATTAGATATACGTTAGGAGAACAGTACGCAGAGTTAAAGGAACAATTACAAGTCAAAGAGTCTTAGATGTCGAAGGCCCTGTTATAGAGACATCTGTATTATCAACTGGAACCATGAGAGGAGTGATAGTAGCGTAAGCGCAGAACCGGAAATGGTATAACATACACTGGAGAGGCTATAGGAAGAGCTGGTTCTTCAGGAAATGTAAAGTGGTGTGGTTCTCTATTCTATAGGGGCCTCTGGTAGCAAACTAGCAAAGAATAATGTTGGCAGGTTCTATAGTATCTGTACGTCCACAATAAGGACAAAATTTCGGAATGGTCTTATGAACTGAAATGCTAATTATCTGAAACTTAGTCTTACATGCATTGCATGAAAAGGTCGCAGCTAGCATTTTACCCATGATCTCTTAGCACAATCTTACTTTTGAAGCTGCTGTCGTCCTCTTATTAAGCTCGATAAGGTAAAACGAAATGAAATGTCGTTCTTGACATTGAAATTTGGCTCGAATGCTAGTCTTGTACGTATATTGTCACATTGCGATTTCTATATCCGCTATTTCTTTCTATCGTATAATATTGGAATCTATGCAATTAGGAGGTTCTGTTGAATCCAGACAATTTGATTTGATGCTTGCACTGGATAAAATAACCGATAGCTCGTAGGTTGGCCGGATCAGTACCGCAATTGTTACTAAAATAAGGCTGAACCACTAGCGTACTCTTAATGATACAAGACAAGAACCCAGAGGGTTTCAACAAAAAACCTTCACAATTCAGACTCTATGCAACCAAAAACAGGTTCTATTGCTACAGAGGTACTATCAACCCTCATTCTGAGAGGTAAGTGTTCCACCATTCCATCCCCATATTCTGACAGTGGTCCTTTCTGGAGAGAATTCAACTTGAGCTATTCCTGTCATATTGTTAAGGAATGCCAGCTGTCCAGTAGAGTCCGTGCTAAAAAACGCAATGCTAGTCCCACTACCTATTCTATTAGGGTTTGTGTGACTAAGCGAAACAAAAGTGGCAGTTGCTTTTTCTTCTTCTTGATCACCATCATCCTCAGTCATTATAAGACCTTGGCCTTGATTAATAGAAAGCCCATTAGGTAGAATATTGATTGTGAAGATGCCTCTCTCAGTTGCGTTTATTATAGCTCCTGTAGTAGCAGTAGCATTTTGAGGCATTAGCGTTACGTTGTACACATATGATATTACAGCGTATGTTTCATTTACTGAGTTGTATGTTTCTTCTAGAGTCTTCGCGCTGTAAAACAGATTGCCCAAAGTAACATTTGTGTTGTTATTGCTTCTCTCTATAGCTTCATCCGTTGTAAGGTTTATTGTATTCACTACATCAGTAGCACTTCCTTTTTGAATTAATACTGATGCAGTAGTCGTTACAGCAATTCCAGCTAGCGCTATTAGCGTTATACCCGTTGTTATTCCTATAATATTTAAGGCCTTCATCCCAAGGCATGTTTGATATATATTCTTTTTAATAGGTTCTTCATCATTTAACCTAATTTTCTTTAGTATGCAATAGGATGAATAATTAAATGCAATAAAGTGTATATTATTA
>DATFPS010000378.1:0-4149 GCA_035264705.1 Nitrososphaeraceae archaeon
ATGCGCTTTTTGCTAGCCGGATTGTAAATTACAGTAACGTAATCTCCTAAGGCAGCAGCTTCTACCCGCTTTACAATTATGTCCCACGGCACAAGTAAATCGCTCATACTAACTACAGCAAAATCAGTCATTAATGGAGAACCAATTAGAGCTGAGCATGAATTCAATGACGAAACTCCTGGCACACATTCAACATAGATTCCGTTTTCTCTATTCCATCCTTTCTCCGAAAGAATCTCATAAATTAAGCCTATCATTCCATATATACCGGGGTCTCCAGATGATACTAGCGATACGATTTTGCCCTGTTCTGCAAAACCTATCGCTTGATTTGCTCTATCTACCTCCTGTGTCATGGCATAACGATATACTTCTTTACCAACAATTAAATCCTCAACTAGAGATACATATGTATCATAACCAACAATAATTTCACTTTGTTCTATTACTTGTTTTGCTCTATATGTCATATGGTCATGATGACCAGGACCAACACCAACAACAAATAATTTACCTCCAGTTTTACTCATTCTATCTGAGTGGATAGAATAGAATAGAATTTATCTTTTTTCATAATGAAAGGATGTACATCCTCGACAGTATTATTAAAAGATAGTCATTTGGCCGTTTATCACTACCTGTATAACGAACGAACTGCATTATGACAATATCGTCATAACCATCTAACAATCAATTGTAAATAATTCGTTCTATTCTATATTAGCAAGTCCAAACTCATCGTGTAATGCTCTAACTGCCTGCTCGCAATCATTATCATTAACTACAAAAGCCAAATTTAGTTCGGAAGATCCCTGAGCAATCATCATAACGTTGATGTTTCTTCTTGCGACAGAACCAAATACTTTTGCTGCTACACCCTTTATTCCACGCATGCCTGACCCTACAACAGCAATTATCGCAACGTCTTCATTGACGTTTAGTTGTTTTATGATCTTTCCAAGTAAATTTAACTCAAATGTGGCTGTTGCTTTATCGAGGTCGCTTTTCCTTACTACCATTGATATACTAGATTCTGAAGGACTTTGAGAGATCATCATAATATTCACTCTATTTTTTGCAAGTGTATCGAAGATCTTTGCAGCGGTTCCTGGCGTACCCACCATTCCACCTCCACTAACATCAATCAAAGCTGTATGGCGAATAGCGCTGATGGATTTTACAATTTTTTTAGATGTCATACTAGGGTTATTTAAGATAATGGTACCTTCATGTTTAACATTGAATGTATTGCGTATTAGAATTGGGATTTTTGCGTCTAAAATAGGCTCAAGAGCGCGTGGATGAATATACTTTGCACCAAATAATGCCATTTCCATCGCTTCTGCATAGGATACTTCTTTAAGTACTTTTGCAGAATTCACAATCTTTGGATCTGCTGTCATTAACCCGTCAACATCACTCCAAAGCCAAATCTCGTCAGCATTGATACTTGCTGCAATTATTGTAGCTGTATAATCAGAGCCTCCTCGACCCAATGTTGTTATATTGCCGTTCTGGTCCGCACCAATAAATCCAGTTACCATAGGGATTATACCTTCTCTCAGTAATGGTTCAATTTTATGGGCAACACGAAGTTTTGTAGTATCCATAAGAGGACGAGCTTCACCGAAATTAGAATCAGTCAATATCCCAACTTCTTTTCCTATAATGTAATCTGATTTTATTCCTATGTCACGTAATGCAAATGAAACAATTGGAGTTGATAGTCGCTCTCCAAATGACAATAAATAGTCTAATGATTTTGGAGTGACTTCAGCTAGAAGCACTATTCCTTCAAGTATGTCTTGTAATTCATCAATCAGTTTTGTAATTACAATTCGTGCCTCCTCTTTTAATCTTCTATCTGAGATTGATTCATCAATAATGGCCAAATGAGAGATACGTATCCTTTTAATGAAATCGATTATAGAGATTTTATCTCCTCTCTTTACATTGTTTGAAATGGATAATATTTCGTCCGTTATGCCCCTGACAGCAGAAATAACGCCTACCATTTCATCGTATTTCTTATATTTGTATGATTTTATCAGATTGGCTACATGAATCACCTTTTGACCAGAATCTATGGCAGTTCCGCCAAACTTCATTATAAGGCGCATACTAAGTCAATACATTCTAGTTGCCTAAAGATTAATGCTTCTTTTTGTCTAATTTTTAATATATCGATAAAAATATTTATTCATAATTAGACTAATGGAAGTAAGCAAGAAAATGATAAAAAAGGTTTGAGGAATCACATGGATCTAAAAATGTCACTTTCCATTGGGGTATCATAACTACATCAACAAGAAAGACTTTATCGACATATACAATTATGCAAAATCACCTCCTGTTCCATATAGTGTCGGATCTTAATGGTTCGTGACAGCAGAAATATTTACATAATATTCTTGCCGCTCTTCTAAATCGTGAACAATGCTTGATTATATATTCTATGTTATCTAAATTGTAGAAATAAAAAGCAAAAATTGTAACCAAATCTATAAATATTATATCGCCCATCAAAAAAGCAAAATTTTTGTTTTGAGAATCATTTATAAAAGTAATAGAAATTAGATTTTCTATACATACCTCATGAACTCTAAGAGATTTTAATTATTTACTCAAACAATGATTAGATATTAAGATTATGTAAATCTTTCTAGTTGATTTTTATAGGAGTAGTTAGGCATTGTCGCACATTGAGAAGATTAACAACACAATCAGCTATAGTCATTATACCTGTCATCGCAATGATGATGAGTCCGTCATCGATTATTTTTGCTATGCCTGGTCCTTATACATCAAGTGCTTCAGGTAATGACATTGATTATACTAAAAGAGAGAATCAAAAAACACAACACGCAATAAAAACTAATACCACTAGCAATTTATCTATAGTAAACAACTACGATAAACAAAAGAACTGTACGACTGACCTTAGCAAACGACCTAATTCGGTTGAGTATCTAACCCATTTTAATTGCGGAAGAGTTTCAGAAGAGAATGGTCAAACTGTAAGAGAATTCAAACTCATAGTAGAAGAGAATCAGAATGTCAGTATTTCAAATGAAGGTCATATTATGAACGCATGGACGTTTAACGGTACCATCCCAGGGCCTACAATTCGTTTCACTGAAGGTGATATTGTAAGAATAACCGTAATCAATAGCGAAGAAAGCAAACGTGCTCACTCATTACATATGCATTCGATACATCCCGGTGTTCAGGATGGTGTCGAAGGCATGAGCGGCGCAATTGCCCCGGGGCAACAATACACCCACGAATTCATAGCACAACCATTTGGTGTTTATCCATACCATTGCCATGTATCACCGATAGCTGACCATATCAACCGCGGCTTATACGGAATGATGATCATAGATCCAAAGGAACAACGTGAGAGCATTCCAGAGTTCGTTATGACATTGAATGGCTACGACCTTGACTATCAGCATGAAGGTGCAACCATCATAAGACCCGCAAACGAGACAGAGGAAACATTTGAAGAAACAGAGCGCGGCAACGAGATATATACAGTCAACGGTAAAGCATTCGACTACATGCATACACCAATTGATATCAAGGCAGGACAGAAGTACCGCATTTACTTGCTCAACATGCTAGAGTTTGACTTGATCAACAGTTTCCACTTGCATGGAAATATGTTTGACTACATAATAGCGGGCACATCGCTGAAGCCAGAATACAAGACTGATATACTAACGCTAGGACAAGGTGACCGCGGAATCATTGAATTCTCAATACCGTATCCAGGTAGATATATGTTTCATGCACATGTAACAGAATTCACAGATTTAGGATGGATGGGCTTCTTTGATGTAAAAGATAGTAAAACAAACAATGCGTAAAAAGAAACAAAGATACTGAACCTAAATAAAATTACATATATAACTAGAATACGTCAAGAACCATTCAAAAATACTCGAGAGAGTATTTGTTGTCTCTGCTTATCGCTTCTTTTTTAAACCACTCAGTTTTTCTCCTGTAAGTATGTATTTATATATATTATTTTTGAAATCTAATGATAAATAAATCTGCTATCTAAAATATCGTATCTATATTTTTGGTTAGTCAGTACTGGTATAGAATAATAAAAGATGTATAATATAATACATCTTCTTCATC
>DATFPS010000379.1:0-2038 GCA_035264705.1 Nitrososphaeraceae archaeon
TTGCAAATCATTTTCGTAGTCTTCTTCTTTTGCAACATATGTAATGATATATGCTTTGTCATCTTTTATTGTCCAGACTTGCATTGTCTTTAGTCCTTGTAAACTAGTAAATACTATTTCATACCCTGGTATGCCTGCGAGTTTAGTTGTATTCGATTCAAGAAGTTTTTCTTCGAACGGATTGATTTGACTGTTTGTATATTCTTCTAATGTCATGTTACTTGAAGGTAGATTATGCACTTGAATCTTAACATTCTTCGCTAATGATGTGTCAGCAAGAGGATAAAAATCAATATCAGCAGAATCCTGCATAAAAGATAGATCCAGCCTTCCCCAATCTGAGGGATATTGAATTCTTACTCCAAAGGTAGGATTATCATAAGTTACAAATTTACTGTTTGTTTGTGCTATTGTTGTTTGTGGCTCTGTAAGCGAGACTGGCAATAATGAAGTTATTATGATTATTAACAAACAAAATAAAAGGATTTTTGACAACTTGACTCTTAATACAATAAAAGGTATATGACTATCTTAAGGTTTCTTTGATAAATACGATTAATATTCATTTGCAGATAAAGGACAAGTGGAGATATCTCCTGTAGCAAGTATATTCTAAGAATTTTGGAAAAGGTGTACGGAAAAAAAGAAGCTTTCTCTAGTACCCAGCGCATCATCTGACTTCGAAAATGTTGATAAGTTTGCGTACTCTTGATTTTTCTGTTGATATGCAGCGGACGGACCTTGTGCCTTCTGTTGCGGTGGAATATTATTTGGATTTGGATTTGGTTTTCCCTATGGATCAAAACTCATATTATCATAAGTATATGCTGAGTCTGATTGATTATAAGGCTGAGCATCAACAGCCGGCGGTGGCACCTTGCCATATATCCATAACAATGGTTTTAACTTGATTATTTCGTCAACTGTTATCTGATATTTCTCCGGCACATTTTTGTTTAACACTAATCTAGCCCGGCGGGGAAAATCGGCATCTGACATCGTTTCCTTTACTAGGTAAAGATATTTTTGCAAATATTTGTATGCTGAGGATTTACCAATACCTATTTTTGTAGCGACATGACTATACTGTCTCTTAATGTCTCTAGAATATTCTTTAAGAAATACTAGGCTGTCAATATTGCCAACTTTTTCCGGCTTGGGTGGTGTGTCATCAAGCTCTCCGGTGTTATTATCCGCATTTGTATCGGTTGCTTCCTCATCAGTCTCTTCCTCATCTTCCTTCTCTTCTGTATCATTATTTTCAAGTTCTTCATCTTCCTGTTCTTCTGGTTCAGGTTCATTCTCATCGTCTGCTATTTTCTTCTTAACCATTTTGTTGTTGCACCTGTGGCCCATTTCCTTCAATCTTGGCTTTCTGCTGCATCATATACTGATATTGAACTAGGTAACCATAAGTTGCGTTCCTGATTAAAAGACCGATCTCAGGTCTTTCTAACATGGGTCTTTCTTGGCCGGTTTCCGGATCGTGTATCATCTCCCGATGTAATATTTGCGAATATTGTTGAAGCACTTTATATTCATGTGGACTGACTTTGAAACCAACGGTCTTGTTCCTTACGTTGGTAACATTTTCGGACATTATTTAGAATAGATAACCGTCAGTAATATAACTTCACTTGAAAAAGAGTGGGTGAAAAACCGTGAACTTAGTTTACAAAAAAGTGTGAACTAAGTTTGTATATGTAATACACTAATTTTGTAGATATTTATGTTTTTAGTTTCTTTTGTGGTTTTCCTTCCCTTTCTTCATAATAATTAAGCAGTCCTTCTATCACATCTGATATAGAATCTCCGATTGTCCCATACGTTTTTAATCTTGCATCTACATCTAATCTTAACTTTACCGTAGTTGTGTTCATGTTAGTAAAATTGTTACACGTAGATAAATAGTTCACTGTGTATTCTGATTAGTAATTAGTAACGTAGTAGGTCTATCCATTCATCCATCATAATGCATTGTCACAGTTGGCAGTAGTAGTAGCAGTATATCTGCTCAAGAATCATTAAATGATTCACG
>DATFPS010000380.1:0-2766 GCA_035264705.1 Nitrososphaeraceae archaeon
ATTTGTCAGTATAAAACAATGTGTTGAGAAAGCAAAAATGAGTTTTTATGACTAGAGAAAATGTATATCGCATTGGTAGTAATGATAGTTGTAACAATAACAAATACATCACGACCAAGATGTTAAACATTGTCTATATGCAAGGTAACAATTCATTAACTATCTTTTGAAAACCTTCAATATAGTTTGATATTGAGAATTTGCTGACACTATTGCTTATCTGAACTCTTTCAGTATATGCTGTATTAAAAGCAGTAGATATAATTTTGACAGCTTCTTCAAATGTGTGGAAGTGGTACTTTTTTGGAACAAACTCTGTAGGTCCGCCTACGTCAGGAACTATTGGAACTAATCCAGCAGCCATAGCTTCTACTATAGATATACCAAAGTGTTCTCCTATCATAGGATGGAAGTATACTTTAGCTTCTCTCATAATGGATAGTATATTATTTAAGCAAACATCAGTTTCAAGTGTCACATAATCCTCCAAGTCGAAATCTATAACCATTTGATTTAGAGACAAATAATAATTCAAATCGTACTTATAGTCGATATTCCCTATTATCTTCATCCCACTTCCAATATTATTTTGCTTTAACAATTTTGCTAGTCTGATCGCATTTTCGATTTTCTTTTGCTTGTCTATTCTAGATACTACAAGAATGATATCATCTTCTCTCTTGTTTGTTGGTGATGATAGTAGAACTCTGCGAAAAGTGTCTACATCTACAGGTGGACTTAGAACTTGAACTTCATCTATTTCATCATTATCAAATGCCTCAAATATTGCTTTACGGCTAAACTCGGAGTTAGTAATAACCGTAGAATTTTTCATTAGATTGTCATAGAAATATTTGATCATTTGAAAGTATTTCTCTTTATTTCTACTACCAGTATCATTATTTGATAAAGTGTTTTCTTGTTCTTGATCTTTTATTATTCTAAGATCTCTTTTAAGATATTGCAGATTTCTAGATTCAATATATTGTTTTGCCATAGGAAAATGGCAGTATGCAACAGCATTCTTCTTTGAAAAATAATCCTGATAATATGGAAGCAAATCAACATGCGTATTTATATTGATATCATATCTTTCTCGTCTTATACTTCTTTTAATATTATGCTCATCAAATGAAGACACAACATTTACTTTCCTTACTTTCCTCATAACCGAAGTAAGACTTTTTCCATATGCATTTTCTAACTTTGATAAATCCGGCTGTGTGTATGTTGTAATATCTAAATCAAGACCCATTTCAGATATTGCCTGTATAGTTGCAAGTGCTAGTCGCTCTCCTCCACCGCAAGGATTGAAATCAGGATAAATGATGTTTGCTTCCAAACAGATATGACTATTGCTCCAAATACATATGTTCTATATTTGTTTTATTAGGAATTCCAAAACATTTGCAAGAAGAGGCTGATAGACGGTTTATGCAAAAACATGTGGGTAGTTTAAATAATTCTTATTATAAAAATATAAAATATGACCGTGCTATTAGCAAGGACCAATTTTTCAAAAAATTCTTAATGATAAATAAAAGCTTAGATAACCTCCAGAATAAAATCTGCTATGAGTAATTTGCCTTGATGCTGGAATTGTCCCCATGCTTTGTATAAGCCTGGTTTTGGAAAGTTAGTTCTAAAAGATATGTAAGGTCCCCCCTTCCAACTACGATCTACCTCTTCAATAGGATGCACATGAAGGAACTCTCTAATGTCGCTGCTGATAATAACACTATGCCCTCCTGCTCCCATTAAAGGTTCTAAGTCAGTTACTGGGTTACCTTCAATATCTGATATACTAAAGACAATATCAGCATCATTATGGGTTAGAAGCTTTTCTGGTAATTTCAAACTAATTTGGTATTTTCTATCTAATGATTCCTTGGTATATTTTCTGTCATGTACAAGGGTTACAGGCTTATGAATGGGGTGACCCGTAACGTTAATCCTAAATGCTATAAGGGTTTGATTTCGACCTTTTGGTTTAAAATCAATCCAAAGTTTGTATCTGCCAGATTCTGGAAATGTATGGACTATGGTAAAGCTCTCGCCGTTGTCTTCCAATGTGGGGTGAATATGAGCAAAATAGGAAAGATCTTGGCCCACAATTATAAGATGCATCAGTTTGTCATGCACAAGTTCAAATTCTCTAATAGGATCTCCTGATTTTTGCTCTGTCACAGATAGAATCAGTTTAGTTTGCCTTCCAGCTTCTGGAGCAATGGAATCGTATTGTAGATTCACATTGTAATGGTTAGAGATTGGTAATTGTTGATGATCTTGTTGTTGATGATGATGTTGGCTATGCTGTTTATGCTTTTGCTGTTCGTCATGATTACTATTATTATTAGCATCATGGTCAATGCCATGTCCCATGGGTATGAACTTATCTTCTTCTCTAATGAATATTTTACTCATTAAGTTTATTATCATATTATATAGATAGATATCCACATGTATAACAACTGATGCTTACAATTGTAAAGTTTAGCATTTAAAAAGTATAGGACTTCATGAAAATGTGCATATGTATGTTCCAAATGAGTAGGATATGATCGGATTGATATATTATTAATGACAGCGGATCATTTACATTTGTAAACTCCAGATGTTATATTTCTGTCTATTATAACTAAGGATATGAGTAATAATATACTTAAAAAGAAGAATAAAGAAAACAATAATGACTACGAGAACAAAATATTTAGCAAAGTCGTAAATCAAAAATTAAGCCGAAAATTACAAACACCGATGGAGGAG